>MVRU01000018.1 GCA_002067745.1 Syntrophus sp. PtaU1.Bin005 | reverse complement strand
TATGCGCGTCTTTGACGTGGCCACGGAAACCATAAAGCAGGGCGGCACCCGCCGCGGTGCAAACATGGGAATCCTTCATGTCGACCATCCGGACATCATGAATTTTATCATGTGCAAGGCCGACAAAAAGCAGCTCAATAACTTCAATATCTCCGTTGGTCTCACTGAAGCATTCATGAAGGCGGTGGAAAAGGATGAAAATTATGAACTGATCAATCCCCGCGACGGGCAAGTTTCAGGCACCCTGAACGCTCGCAAGGTATTCAACCGCATTGTGGCACAGGCCTGGGAAAACGGGGAGCCCGGCATCGTGTTTCTCGACCGCATCAACCGCGACAACCCTACTCCGCATGTTGGAAAGATCGAATCCACCAACCCCTGCGGGGAGCAGCCCCTTCTTCCTTATGAATCCTGCAACCTCGGCTCGATCAATCTCTCCCGGATGGTCAAGGACGGAACCGTCAACTGGGATCGCCTCAAGAAGGTGGTCCATCTGTCCGTCCATTTTCTGGACAACGTGGTGGAAGTCAACAGGTACCCCCTCCCACAGATCGCCGAGATGACCCTTGCCAACCGCAAAATCGGGCTTGGGGTCATGGGCTGGGCGGATATGCTGATTCTTCTGGGCATTCCCTACAATTCCGAAGAGGCCATCGAACTGGCCGGGAAGGTCATGGGATTTATAAACCAGGAAGGGCACGCGGCCTCACTCGCCCTGGCCAAAACGCGCGGCGCGTTCCCGAACTTCAAGGGGTCCATCTATGACCGGAAGGGTGAGTCTCCTGTCCGCAACGCCACGGTCACCACCATAGCGCCGACAGGAACCATCTCGATCATCGCAAATGCCTCTTCGGGCGTGGAGCCTCTCTTTGCCGTCTCTTATGTCCGGCAGGTCATGGACAACGACATCCTCGTGGAAGTTCACCCCTACTTCGAAGCCATAGCCAAGCAGCGCGGATTTTATACGCCCGCATTGATGCAGCAGATCGCGGAGCAGGGAACGCTTCACGACATCGACGAGGTGCCGGAAGATCTCCGCAATGTCTTCGTCACGGCCCACGACATATCCCCGGAAGTACACATCCGCATGCAGTCCGCCTTCCAGAAATTCACCGACAATGCCGTGAGCAAGACCGTTAATTTTGCCAATGATGCATCCATCCAGGATGTCGCACAGGTCTATGAACTTGCCTATAAGCTGGATTGCAAAGGGGTGACCATCTATCGCGACGGTTCGCGGGATCAGCAGGTCTTAAGCAAGGGGAAGAAGGAAGAGCAGGTCCTTCCAGAGTCTCTGGATCGGGAAAAAACAACCATCAAGCGTGAGCGTCCAAAGGTTCTCAAGGGCTGGACCTATCAGATGCAGACCGGCTGCGGCCCGCTTTACATCACCATCAACGAGGACAGCACCGGTCTTTTCGAGCTGTTTACCACCATGGGCAAGGCGGGCGGCTGCGCCGCCTCCCAGAGCGAGGCCATCGGACGCATGGTATCACTGGCCTGGCGCAGCGGGGTTCAGGCGCGCCAAGTCATTCGACAGCTCCAGGGAATTTCCTGCCATTCTCCGTCAGGCTTTGGCGAAAACAAGATCCTGTCCTGTGCGGATGCCGTGGCCAAGGCGATTCAATCCCACTTGGCGGCCAACGGCGGCAAAGTGCAGGAGAAGCGAGCCTTTCTGAAAGGCGCGTGCCCGGAGTGCGGCGGTATCGTCGAGCATGAGGGCGGCTGCGTGGTATGCCACATCTGCGGCTACAGCGAATGCGCATAGACCGTTTGATGGCGGGAAGGCAGCCCGCATTCCGCCAGAGAACCGTCCCGTCATCGTGAAAGGCAGCGGATTGAGGGGGTGAACATCAAACAAACGGGGTCGCCGCCGACCGGATCGATTGCCAATAATAAGGAACGCGAGCAATTTTTCCTCGGATCATTCTCCGATAATCTTTACCAGCACTCTCTTCTCCCTGAGGCCATCGAACTCTCCGTAAAAGATCTGTTCATACGGACCAAGATCCAGGATTCCGTTCGTAACGGCGACCATGACCTCCCGGCCCATGATTTGCCTTTTCAGATGAGCGTCACCGTTTGTTCCCCCCGTCTCGTTGTGATGATACTGTGTAATGGGTTCGTGAGGCGCCAGCCTTTCCAGCCACAGGGCGAAATCCTGAAGCAGACCCTTTTCATCACCGTTGATGAAGACGGAAGCCGTTATGTGCTTGGCGTTGACAAGGACGAAACCTTCCTGAATCCTGCTTTCATTCAGACATTGGACAATCTGTTCCGTAATATTTAAAAAGCCCACCCTGCTGGGAATTTCAATCCACAACTCTTTTCGAAATGATTTCATTTTTCACCTCCACGAAAAAACTAAACCACCACCGGCGCGAAAACCGGTGGTGGTTTAGTTTCCTATACAGCCCTCACAGACTGTCTATCCTCTTGCTGCAATAAGAGAAGACTGCGGGCAACCTTTTCCTCTAATTGCCTGGAACTACTTGTTATTCCTTCTTCTAACAAACCCAAGTCCCAGAAGGCCGCTGCCCAGCAGAAATATGGCCGGGGGAACGGGGACCGGATTCGGAACCATGGCCACGTCGACAGCAAAATATGTTTCCTGAATTCCTGATCCACCTGCATCTTCCAGTCTGACACCGTAGAACCTTGTATCCGTGACAAAGCCGACAAACTGGCCTTCATTCGTGTTGGGAATTGCAGTCACTAAGGTGTTGTCATCATTGATGTACATGTTGATACCGGTTCCTGCACCACCGGGATTCTTCAGATCGAACCAGCCGCCGAAGGCTGACATGCCGGGAGCATAATTGTAAACCTGGAAGCGGGGCACATCCTTATCAACGATATTCTCGTAGACTCCGTAATGAACGACTCCAGCGCCGCCTGTCTCGGTCAGGCTGAATCCGGCTTCAAACGTTCCATCATCAAAATTCTCCACGACGAGAGCCGAGGGGTCAATCGCATTCAGGAAGCTGACATAGTTGGTATACGTGGTAACCGTGTAAGCCTGGGCTCCTGCCGCAAAGCTCATCACCAGCAGGAACATAAAAACATAAGCAATCTTTTTCATCTTCTCATCTCCTTTGTTATGGAGTTGTTATAACATTAACTTACTGTTGCCCGCAGTCTTTACTTCTTCAAATATCAATTTCTCCCCCCTCTCTTGTTTTTAATGATTTCGCGGGATCTACCCGCCGAATGCGATACCATTCCGACGGACACCCCCTTAAGTGCTCGACACACCAATCATGAACAGATGACGAAGGGCAGGTTAACGGCACCAAAGAAATGTCACAATAAGCAGCATGAACGGATGAATCGGCACATCGAAATCACGGATATCCTCACGGACACTGCGATGTCTCTTTCTCCATCACCCCACCTTTCATGCGGAAAACAACCATTTCAGAAGCGTCGGCAAGATTCCCGCTTAGCAGGATGCAGCGGAGATCGTTGCCATAAAACCGGTTCAGTTTCCCAACGCGATAAACTATCTCATTGCTATATTTTCAAAGATCCGATGCTGAATAGTACGAACTGGGACCTCAAAAATCAATACCGGAAAAGCCTTATTTTATCTAAGATTAAACGGTAACTTTGACTTCCATAAAATCTTATAGTTTATGGTCTGCGTAATTGTTGAATAATGTTGAATAACGGAACGTTGCCTGGGGGAGGGATCTAAATATTCTGCCTCAACCGGGGATGATGAGTCCTTAGATGTCGAATGAAATCATGCGGTCAGGGCAAGAGCCCTGTTGTTTGAAGCTTCGACGACGCACTCCAGCGGATCATGGAGCCCTCCGGTCAGTCTTTTACGGAAACGGCTCTCCGATGAGGGCAGACCGCCAGCCAAAATGAAAGGGGGATCTGCCCCTGCCGACCAGGTCCGGAGATGCCCCGACCGGTCTTCAACCGCACAGGGATCCAGTCAACGGCAACGTTCGTTAAGAGAAGCATCGATCATTTCCCCTGCACCATCGCCGTCATCATAGTGCCACCATTCACTATAAAGTCTTTTGAATCCGGCCTGTTCCATGGTCTCGGCAAGAAGCGTCCGATTTTCTATGACCTGCGGTGGAAGATTCTTTTCCCCATGTCCGGCCCGGACCGAAAAATCGTCAAAGGCGGTGGGCATCTCCAGTTCCCTGCCCGCCGAATCCACGAGAGTCACGTCTACCGCATTTCCTCGGTTATGGCGGGATCCGGCCTTCGGGTCTGCCACGAATCTGGGGTCCGGCACGAGGGACCAGAATAACCGCTGGGCCGCCAGTGGCCGGTAACAGTCCCACAGTTTCAGAGATAATCCCTTTTTTTTCAACTCCCGCTGGACCCGGGCAACCTTGGCCGCAGTTTCAGCCCTGAGGAAACAACGCCCGCAGTCATAAATCTTCCGTCCGGTGAAGTTATTGCTCCCGGCATATCGCATATCAACCGCAGCATCCGGCACCATGGTTTTGATATCCACCAAGGGAAAGGTTTTGCTGGTCGAGCGGGGCTCCATAAGGCTTGGAGAAGGCAGCTGCCAGCTGTTCCAGACCCTGGCGTAAACATTCCGGGGAAGTTGGACCAGAACGGGATTTCTGTCGGATTGGATCCACTTCATGATTCTTATCAGGTCGCCTTCAGAAAGAGCCGTGCAACCGCAGGTCGGTTCGCCCGAAGAGTGCCTGATATGGATAAAAATGCAGCTCCCCTTGCCGGCCTTGGGATCAGAGGTATTGTAACCCACAACCAGCAGGATCCTGTACATATCCGCAAACTCCCACATTCGCTCCGAACTTTTCCAATCCCTGCCCCTGTCGTCGGATAGTTCATGTATCCCGATGATCCGGTTGTAGTAACGGGATGACGGGTCATCCACACAATGGATTCCTTCAACGATCTGACGATAGGGGAACAAGGCGCCTCCCGGCGGCTGAGCAGACAGGCCCATGGCCAGCGGAATGGGAAAGATCCCGGCCGGAGCCCTGAGATCCCCCTCAGCCTTGATCGGCTCACCGGGCAAGATTCCACCAGAGTTCGAATCCCAGGCAAGTCCCTGACGACCCACAACTGCGGCGATGCCTTCCCCCTTTCGGCACCAGCCTTCTCCCGTTCGATCGAAGAGAAACAGGGTAGCCCGGGAATCGTTCCAGGAATCGGTTACGGAGACGATGACCTGTGCGCCCCCTCCAGATTCACGGGGAAAGCAGGGAGAGGCCGTCATCACCAGCAGCAAGGACAATAATATCATGACGAGATACCTCATCATTCCACTCCTTGGACCTTTGGATCATTGACTTTGCCTGATTCGTATCGGACTGTCCAGTTCCTTTCCAACATCTTCTTCCCATGCTGTTCCTGCTCTTTTAACAGTGAGCCCTTCCCGGTTGTGAAAAGCGAGCCGCCCGATCATCGGCACAATCTCATGTCCAGACACTTCTTTCCTGTCTGTTACGAGGCCCGGGGCTGTTTCCAGGATTTTGATATCCACACTGCGGTCAACGGCAGTCACTATTCATAAAAAATGGGCTATGAAATAGTTCATAACCCATTGATATTGGTGCCCCTGCCGCGATTCGAACGCGGGGCACACGGATTAGGAAAGTGACAATTATTAATATGAACGCAAAGAGCTAAAAGTCAAGATAAAGAAATAAAAAGGAATTCATCGAAAGTCATTTTGTGTTGTTTGACCATTTTAAGTGCTTTTTTTTAAGGGGTTGGTCACAATTTGGTCACAAGTATTTATAGAGAAACCAGGATTGACGGGCAAGCCACCAGGTAGAAAACAGGATTTGTGAAGCGGGCGTCCGATTATTTACCCCATGGAATGGTTGTAGGGAAAGGCAGCAATGATTAATTGAAAATCTTGCCGGTCTTTTCCTGTATTGGCACATCAGGTGCCCCGCAGTCTGTCCACTGCTGCAACTACTACGTCAATGGCCTGATCGATTTCCCCGGCAGTGGTCATACGGCCTGTAGAAAATCGTAAGGTTCCTTTGGCCCATTCGACCGGTACATGCATGGCCTGCAGCACATGAGAAATGGCGACATCGCCGGAGTGACAGGCGGCGCCGGGCGAGGCGGCCACTTCAAGTCCGATCTCCTCCAGCAGCCGATTGGCCTCCAATCCTTTAAATGATAGGTTTAGTGTGTTGGGGAGCCGGAGATCGGGGTGGCCATTTAGTCTTACATCGTTGGTCCCGGCTACAAGGCCCTCGTACAGCTGGTCGCGCATTTTTTTCATGCAATCCATGTTGACATCGAGATCCCTGGCGGCTATTTCACAGGCCTTGCCGAGACCAACGATCCCCACCACGTTTTCTGTACCGGCCCGCCAGCCATTTTCCTGGCCGGCGCCGTGGCAAAATTTCTCCGGCGCAAGGCCCTTGCGAACATAGAGAACCCCGATCCCCTTGGGCGCGTAAAGCTTGTGGCCAGCAACGGAGAGCATATCCACGCCAAGAACTTTTACATTGACCGGAATCTTGCCCAGCGACTGGGCAGCGTCGGTGTGCAGGACAATTCCTCGCTCGTCTGCAAGTTCAGCAATAGCAGCAATGGGCTGCACCGTGCCAACTTCATTATTTGCATGCATGATGGTCACCAAGATGGTGTCAGAACGCAGCGCCCGCTGTACCTTCTCGGGATCGATTATGCCTTTGGTATCCACTTCCACTAGCGTGGTTTCAAACCCTTCACCTTCCAGATAGCGGCATACCTCCAATACAGCCGGATGCTCGAAAGCGCTCGTGACAATGTGGCGGCCCTTTTTCCTCAACGCCCGGGCTATGCCTTTTATCGCGTGGTTGTTCGATTCTGTACCGCCGGAAGTGAAGATAATTTCCTCGGGAAGACATCCCAGCAGTCCAGCCACCTGCCGCCGGGCCGCCTCCACCGCCTGTTTCGGCTTGATGCCGTACCAATGGGAACTTGATGGATTGCCGAACTCAAGCTCCAGAAAAGGCCTCATGGCGTCGAGCACTTCGGGGTCATGTGGCGTAGTGCCATTGTAATCGAGGTAGATAGGTTTAATCATGAAGTCTCCCTTCCTTCACGATTTATAGATGCCTGAACTACCTCCAGGAATTTAATCTCGCTTCCATTCAATCCGCCCTCATGTAAGTCCTTTGCATCAACAGAGAAAAAATTTAATCTCCGGTTTGTTTTGTTCAGATCCCAAGGGTTGTTAGGCTCAAAATACGAACAAATGCTTGATTCATCATCAGTGGGATAAACAAGAGATCCTTCAAGCATTGTCTTGTTATCACCAAAAGCTGATAGATAGGCAGCCATTTGATACAAGTCTTCTCTTTGGATTCCTGTAGGATTATCTGAAGATTTAGAGGTTCTTTTATATTTAGCATCAACTACATAAAGGCACCTATTCTGAGTTCTGTTGTAAATTAATATGTCTGGTCTAAGTTTCTGTGTTTTTTCCAAACTACGAGAGCTTCGTAATAGCCATGCCATATTTTCCTCAATGCGCCCTGTATGCATAACCATAAAGTCCTGCAAGCCCAATTTCAAAAGATTATAGACGTACAATTCCCAAATTTCAGCCATATCTAAAAGAATACCAAACACTTCCTTCCCACCTTGGGTAGAAGATGAAATTGGTTGTTGCCTTATTATGGATCTGGATAGTTCGACAACAGCACGATAACCTTCTGTTATTGGTGTGTAACGGATTACTTTGTTGCCAGATTGAGCGTGTAGCACATCCTGTTTGGATACAGTTGCACGCAATTCATCAACAAGATATTTCCCTCTGTTGGTCAACCAAAGACTTTCATTACCTATATGTAGTAATTGTCGACGTAAACAATAAAATGCAGAAATAACGGTTCCACTAATGAGGGGATTCAGCTTTCTATTTCTACTTGAACTTACGAGTGCTCTCTGTGCTGTTTTAGATGTTAAAGCAGTTTCTCTTATTTTGAGTCGTCCTCTTGCCGTTAAGCCAATATGAGTTTCTTCAATACGGGTGTAAGGTAACCCATGTTTTGCTGCTATTAAGAGACGAATTGTCCACAAGCGCGCGATAATTTCCCAAAGCCATATGTGGTCATGCTGGTATGTACCCTTGGAAGATGAAATTTTAAATCCCCAAATTCGGCTTAGCCAGCGAATTAAAGTTGACAAACCAAAGCGTGGTAATAATCGAAGCGTTCTGTTTTGATAAGTCAATTCGCCAACAAACCTGCCGGCCCACCAACGTGAACTTTTTTCATCAAAAAAGGCTATAGGTTCCACATAGGCATTTTGGGAACCACCCAAACGTAAAGATAGCGATTCGATATCAACATGCCTTACAAGGTTACGAAGCCAGATTTCCTGATCGGCAGTCAAGTTAGAAAATGGGGTTAAGTCAAAACCGGTTATGACTTCTTTGTAGTCTGAAGAACTCACTAATCAGTCCCATTAATCAGCACATTCCGTGCGCGATTCATGAAATTTTGTCGGTCTGTTTGTTCCGCTCCGGATAAATATTGCTCTATGAGTGGAGATAGAGCATATTTCCAGAGGGCTGAAATTGGTTCTCTTGCATGTCCTTTAGCATTGAATAACAATCTTGACTGCCCACTTTTTGCTGATAAACTGCGTTGTGAAAAATATACAACATCGCAAAAGTATGTATGGCCTATCTGGTATTGAGGCCCGAGATAATTTTCTTTTGCAATCAAAGCATTCAATTTCTCGGCTCGTACGGAAAGCATATCAAATTCATCTTTGAATTTTTCCCATGGTTTAGATATGGTTTTCTCCTTGAAAAGATTGATCCATCTATACTCAGAAACCTTAATGAAATCATCAGGAGAAAACCCTCGAAAGAACCAAAGGAATCTTCTTCTCAATGCAAAATCGATCTGCTCTAGTGATTGGTCAATCAGGTTCATCGTACCAATAAAATAAAGATTCTGAGGTAATTTTATTTCCTGAGGAACTTTGTCTTGCCCCGCTAGCTGGATAGATGTTCCCCTGTCCTCCAAAAGAGAAAAGCATTCTCCAAGCACCTTGCTTAGATCAGCTCTATTCATTTCGTCTAAGATTACAACAAATGGAAGGTCGCTGTAATCTGTTGGTTCTTTGTTGAGTGAATTGATTATATTCAGTAAGATTCCATTGCGATATTCGGTTTTTCCACCATCACCAATTTGCAGCCCTCGTATAAGATCCTCATAGCCATAACCTGGATGAAATTGTATCCTCACAATGCGGCTATCGGCTAAGGCCTCAACGTTCTGATTATTATTAAAATATTTATTAGGTCCCCATTTGCGTAGAATACTCTGTCGAATGAACCGCTTGGAAAGATCTTTGGCCTCATGTGTTTTGCCTGTACCTGGGGGGCCAAAAAACACAATCTGCCGCTTTATCCCAAGCGCTTGGATTGGACTTAATGCCTCTGTTTCATCATATTCATACCAACATTCAAAAAGCGGTGGCCAATAAAAATCCAAGTGCTTGTTAGGTAAAAGCGATTCCAATTTGATTCTAATGGCATATAACCTATCGTCAATATCTTCTGGCGGATCTTTCAGGATTTCGTAGAAGGTTTCACTGATTAGTTCTTTATGATTTCTGCTTGCGATTCGTTCATACTGATCAGGAAACAGAAGATGAAGGATAATATCTCTTGACTGATAGCGACTTTCACCCATTACATCATCAAGTAATTCTCTGAATTGTATCTGGTTAGATAGGATTATTTTGCGGGTCTCTGGTGGGTTATTTTTTAACTTGATGGCAAATTCTGCAATGAACCCGATTTCAAATGGACGCCGCGTATTATAAGCGAGACCGGGGTTTCCAATACCTTTAGCTAAACATCCTTTGGGAAGTTTCTCAAAGTCCACAGCAAGACCCTTCCAACTAGCCACTTCCTTTATCAGGCCTTCTTTCCTTGCTTGGCCAACACCTGATGTAAAAAGAAAATAGACAAGCAGAATATCACAGGCCAATTTTGTTGTTTCCTGATCTCCTGTTGCCAACTGACGTTTAAATTTTTCTTCGAATGAATCTTCTGATTCATCGGGGTTGTCTATAAAGCATTTTTTAAATCGATTAAGAGTATCCAGTGACCAGACTTTTGAGCCAGGCCATAGGGCAGATTCATCGTTTATGAGGCAGTTTTGTTTCCAAACTTCCGAAATTTTGTATATCGATCCTGTGTCAAAGTCTGAATAACGCGCCATTTTAGCTCCACTACCTTAAATTGTATTTATTACCTGATAACTTAGAGATGGTCGGGATAAACTGAACAGGTAACAGGGATTCATAAGTGTGAAACTGCTCCTGGTTGAGTTTCATGCCGCAGCCTGTTTCTGCGGTAGAGAATCAAAGTAAACCATAGCTGGAGTTTTCCTGTCAAAGTTCTGGTGCCATCTCTTTTCATTATAGAACGTAAAATAGGCGGCCAGTCCCCGCTTGGTCTCTGCCATCGAATTGTAAGCCTTTAGATAAATATCCTCGTACTTGACGCTTCTCCATAACCTTTCGATGAAGACGTTGTCCATCCAGCGGCCTTTACCGTCCATGCTGATCGCAATACCCCTGGATTTAAGGGCATCTGTAAATGTTTCGGCAGTAAACTGGCGTCCCTGGTCCGTATTGAAGATTTCAGGACAGCCGTATTTGGCGATGGCTTCTTCCAAAGCGTCCACACAGAAAGCACTGTCCAGGGTATTGGAAAGGCGCCAGGAAAGAACCATCCGGCTGGCCCAGTCCATAATTGCCACAAGATAACAGAATCCCTTTGCCATGGGAATATATGTGATATCGGCTGTCCACACCTGGTTGGCCCGGTTGATCTCAAGCCCTCGCAGCAGATAGGGATATTTTACATGCTCCGGATGAGGCTGGGAGAGTCTAGGCTTGACATACAGAGCCTCGATGCCCATCCGACGCATCAGCCGGCGAACCCTGTCACGACCCACGTTATGCTTTCTTGCCCAAAGTTCGTCGCGAATTTTACGACTCCCATAAAAAGGAAAGGCCAGATGAATCTCGTCAATTTGACGCATCAGCTCCAGGTCTTTTGCACTTACCGGCCTTGGAGTATAGTAAAATCCGGATCTGCTCAGATCCAGAAGACTGCATTGCCGTGTTATTGGAAGAGGATCTTCCCTGTCGATCATCGTTTTGCGCTCGTGTCTCCTATTCGAACGAGCGCGCCGGATAAAAAATCGTTCTCCATCGATAGCTGGCCGATTTTTGCGTGAAGATCCTTGATGTTCGGGCCTTGATCCGTCTTTCTGTCTTTGCTGAAAATATCCTCTGCATGTTCAAGGAGCTGCTTCTTCCACTCTGTGATCTGATTCGGATGAACCTGATATCGCTGGGCAAGTTCAACGATCGTCTGGTCTCCTTTCAGGGCGTCTAAAGCCACTTTTGCCTTGAACGCCGGTGCATGATTCCTTCTCGGTCTTTTGCTCATATGTTGCTCCTCCTTCGGGGCATTATAGAGCAGCTTTCTCACTTACGCACCTGTACAGTTTCTCCCGACCAGCTCTCTTCTTTTGTTGCTGTAAGGAATATTCTTTCGAGATTTGGTCATGACTAGCGGCCTCTCACAATTACATTAAGATGCATCTCCATCATAATTTATGTAGACAGGTATCGCCTAGACATATCCCAGCAGGAGGACATTTCCATACTCTTTGAGGAACTGACAGACATGTTTTTGTTGGGTCGGCCATGCAGGATGTATTGATAGATGGTTCTAATGCATGCTTATCTCTGCGAAGAAATTCATCGATATTTTCAATCTCTAAAAATGCCATAGATGCTTGCGGCTGGCCATGTAAATGGAAGACTTTTCTCCGGTAAGGTTCTCGATAGGGCGCGTATGCATTACTGCCGCCAAAACATCCATTATTGGCAATGATTACCATCTGGAACATATGGTATTGAAGAGCCAAAGCCATCTGATCAAAAGTACTTACGTCCTTATTCATTGCAGCTACTGCGTAAACGTCTGATAGGCTACGAAGATCAGCAGCAAGGCGAATGTCGGTGGCGTCAAAACAAATTGAACCTGTTAACCAAAGTGGATCTTTTTTGTCATCTTTGTCCCACTTATATCCGACAAGCCACTGGCAAGGTCGAAATCCACGCACTTTAAGATCTGGATAATTCATACGTTTTTCATCGGGTGCAAGATATTCTTTCCCTTGTCTGCGACGAATAACTTGCAACCCTCGACGTTCAGACCAAACAGGAATCAGCCAAAGAGCAGAATTGATGAGTGGTTGACCAGGGAACAAGTCTTCATAGGTTAACCCTGCAAAAATTATTGTCTTGAATGCACGGGCAAAAGGAACAAGATGCGTATCGACATCATCAGGGTGAATTGACAATTCTGGGAAAATCAAAAAGTCCAGTCTGCCGTCGCCTTTCTTGTGTGTCTCCCTCAAATCAAGCATTCGTTTAACCGCTTCAAGAGCAGCAGATAAATGATTGCGATGTCGTTTTCGGAGCGATGGTTCAAGTAACGAAAGATCAGTAGCATCTTTAATGTCTTTGGGGGTTGGAATCACAGATTGTACAACACAAACACGAAGTGATCGATCTTTTGAAGGTTTTTCTGGCCATCCAGATGATAATGGCAGCATCAAAACATCTGAAAGTTGTCCCTTTATCTTTTGAAGATCCCTGATTCTTTTATTTACAAGTAACGACGTCTCCGAAATCCCGTTTTCGATACTCTGGAACATGTTAGAAGCACGGGAGCCAGGCCATCTTAACAGCGCATATAGAAATTGTTCCATCCAATCTGTGATAGGCAACCAATCGGCTCCGAATACCGAGTGCCCGTTATGGTGTCCATAGATTCTTTGATACCAATGACTTTCTGGAACCCTGTAGGAGGCTTTTCCCTCTTTCCAGTGGGTTGGCCTCACAGCTCTTGTGAAATCCTGCTTTGTAGTAAGGATAAAGCGTAACAGATAGCCAAGCTGGAACCGCCATCGGTCTTTAGATTCACACCAAGTAGGTGGTCTATAAAGAAAACTGCTTACAGATAGCTTGTTTTGCTGGAGTTCAACGGAGTTGATCATGATGCCGCATTTTCCAGCCTTACTAAAGCTTACCAGAACATCGGATGGAGAAATAATTTCCATTGGCACCGTCGACTGCAATTTATTGATAAACTTTTCCGAGAATTGCAGCATGGTCAGTTCATTGCTCAGCTGTCCGCGGTTTTCTGTTTCGCAACCAAGTACAAGTTTGGCAAGGGATTCCATCTCCTCAAGAGGACATTGTTGTGTGAGGCATAAGTCGTGACGAATCCTTGCCGGAAGGGTTTGTGATATTGATGGATCGACCGAATTGAGTTCTATCGCAAATGATGGATCACGTTCTGCTATATGCTTATAACGATTTGGCGAGATATTCTTAATCGCCAACTGGACCGGTTCATTTGAAGCAGGAAATGAGCGACGTGCCAGTATGGCGAGAATAGCGTAATCTCTATCTTGAAGATCGCTTATTTCTCCCCTTAAATATCGAATCAGGTCACGGTAGTGCCTTGTCTCGGGGTTGCTGCCGCTACGCAGAACAGGGGCTTCTTGAGGATTATTTGCTGCCAGAAAGAGTAGAATTTGCTGTTTCAAATACCAAGGCAAAGCCTGCTGATTCTGTTCCGCAAGACGCTTTGCCTCATCAAGAAGAACTTGACGATATTCTTCAATATTAATGGCATCAGGCAACGATTCATTATCTGCGACGAAACCAGTCTCTGTTGCACCAGCCCGAAAAAGCTCAGCAAGACAATACCATGCTATCCGTCTCGGGGCTTTCCTCTTGCCACCTTTTGTGGTGTATGGCTTTAATATTTCTAGAATTTGCTGAATAACGTCTTTTGCAGGCCAGAGATCAACTCCTATTCGCAACAAGCGAACATTCGAAGGATCTTCCACCCACTTTTCAATAAGCCCTAGGGCAAAGGCCCTGGCGTCATCGTCCAGTTCAGCTTGTGTTTTACGCTCATCTCGCAAAAGGAAATCAATTTCTCCTTCATCCTCATCTTGCTTTGTGCTTTCGTGCCGAGCATCTAGTAAAGGTCTCAGGGACCGAAATGTTGAACGGAACCGAGCCGCTGCAAATCGAGCAACTGTTTCATCACGGACATCAGCAATTGGGGCAAACGCCCATCCTTTATCTCCTGTTCTCTCTTTTGAGTAACGATTCTGTGAACGGGCCAGTCCCTGTATGGACTCAATAATTTCTTCGCCAGCAAGCGCATCAAAGCCCCCAGACATGGCCTGCTGAATCCGCTCCATCTTCCGGCTTTGACGAACCAGCGGGCGCTCGTCGCCTCGAAAATATGTTGCTATAGTTTTGCCATGAGATGGGATCAAACCATTAGCGTTTTGGTCAAGTAGTATTTTGAGTTGAGAAAATACTTGGTTTTCTATTTCACTGAGTTTCTGTCTTCTTTCAACTTTCAGCACAAGCCGAATGTCATCAACATAACGGCACGCATCAAGCAATATCGCTGACGGAATGAAATGTTCTTCACTTTCGATGGAAGCTTGAAGAGCTCGATCAAAATCATGAAGCACAATATTCGCGAAGAATCCTGAAGCTACAAGCCCTTGAGGTAGTGCGACTTCCGAAAAATCATCGATCCCTGACTGCTTTGCATACTCGGTGACTTCGCGTTTATCCCTCTTGTCCCATTCCCAATGGAGAATGTGACGAGCTTTAATGTAAAATTGGGTATCATCTTTTGGCTGTTTTAATGCTTCGATCTTATCGAATAACAACTCAGGTCGGACTCTATCGTAAAATTGGCTTAAGTCAGAATGGACTATTACGATATTTTCATCAAACTCTTCGGCTACCTTTTCTGGGCGGGCGAGAAATGTTCGATAGTCCTGAAAATAGCCACGATAGAGTTTCGTAGATCCCCAACGGTGCCTTAATTCGTTGGCGTGGCTGTCACAAAATAGTCTGTTTCCATAAGAAAGTACTTGTTTTCGGTTATCCTTATTTTCGATGGAGGTTCGTGGGTCTCCCTGGAGTGTCTCGACGCGGTCCGCCAAGCAAAGCATCACGGCTGTGGCTGCAACCTGATCTTCAAGAGCAACATGAGCTAACGGTCTAATTTTCTTTTCCGGTCGTGTTTCTTTTGTGGGTACCCATCCTGTTTTTGGATCAACGTGCCACCGCTGGCTTTTCGGTGCAGGAACAATCCGAAGTGCGGTATTACCCCAATCCGTAGGGGATGCAAGGCTATCTGCCAAATCTTTTAGGAATTCATGGAGGTTTACAGCGGCACGGTCGAGTTCCATGGTATCTGCATACCAATTGTGAGACCGGATATATGATACCGTCTTTTTCCAAGCCTGAATGAGGATATATTCTTCACTCAACAGGTTCAATTTCGGCTCAAGTAATTCAGGAATCATGATATTTCTCGACTCAATGCTGATTGTGAAATTGGCTAAATTTGAACATTCTCAGCAGGTGTTGTGATCGTCGGTGCCAGGCCTGGAGGCATAAGGAATAATGCATATTCTTCTTGCTCGTCTTTTTCAATTAACTTCTGTCTTCAGGAACGTCACCTCGAACGCTTTGCATGGCCTGTATTTTTGCAGGCGATTGGCAATGGCAAAGGCGTCGTTCATGTCATAGTGCTGGAAGATGTCGAGACCGCGATCAAGCAGGATTTTCCAGCCGTGATCGGTCAAGATATGCCGTGCATGAATAGTCGCTGCTTCGTTATACTCCCAGGTAAAATGTATGCCGACAGGTTCACAGGTTTCCTGCATCTTTTGAAAATAATCCAGTTGCTGCAGCCCTTTGAAATCATCTTCTACCGTAATCAGATGAACGGTAACCTCTTCTTCATCCTGCTTCATCTTTGCAATCGTTTCCAGGAACTCCATCAGATTCCTGGCCTGGAAAAATAGGCGGATATAGGGGTCTGTAACTACGATTTTCTTTGCGTTCTTTAAATAGGGACCAAGGAGCAAATCAAAGGATACTCCTCGTTGATTTTCCTTAAATGTCAGGTGTTTTTCTGCAAATATCTCTTCTGAAATTATGCCTGTCGAGGCCGCGCTATCTGCTTCTCTGAAATCATCGGCGTTATCTTCTCCGGATTTCGAATCGGACTTGCTCTTTGATTGGTAATACTGAGGGTATTGTTCCTCTTCAAGCGTCTTGACAAGAATCTGATTGCCTGCAGCTTCGGTATAGCCAAACAGGACATCTTCAAATGTAGGATCGATTCTCAGAAGTTGATCCTTGACCCGCTTCCGACCCTCAATAGCGAATCGCAGGATCTCTTCCATTTCAGCCTTGGAGGCTTCACCCGATGGATAAAGAATCTTCATCATGCCCGAGAAAGTTTTGTTGATCCCATCGCGGTCACGTGTCGAAATATCCTTTAGCAGATCGAAGTGTTCCTTTAAATTCTGCGAGTAGTCATAACTCCTGAATGTCCTGAGGATCTCCGCTAAATAATCGACGACGAATCCATATCCTGAAGAAAACATCTCTCCGCGAATAATATCGATCTCCCAGCCGGGGATATAAAAGTGGAGCCTGTCGAGGAATGCCGAATCGTGGTATTTTTCCGGAAGGTCGTCGAAAAGATCCGTGTGCTTGAGCATAAAGGGAAGGTTATGCTGAGTGTTGCCGACAAACACCATCGAGGCCTCGGCACCGAGCGTTTCAATGCCTCGCGAGAAGGACTTGTTGGCCATGTAGTTTTTCATAATATCGACCAGTTTCCCATCCACCCTCTTGTTTTTCCCTGCAAACTCATCAAAGGCCACAGTATCCCAGTAGCCGACTAGACCGATCTTTCCAGTGGTATTATTCACGAACAGCTTGGGAACGGAAACCTCACCACCGGATATAAGGATTCCATGGGGGGAAAATTCCGAATAGATATGTGATTTGCCAGTGCCTTTGGGACCCAGTTCGATCAGGTTGTAGTTCCTTTCGCAGAAAGGGATCAGGCGAACCAGTTGGAGGAGCTTGCTCCTTTTGCCGAACATTTCCGGATTGAAACCGATGCTCTGCATGAGGAGATCGATCCATTCATCGGTTGTAAACTGCTTGCGCGCAGACAGGTAGCCCTCGAAGTCGAAATGGGAAATTTGGATCGGTTTGACGGAATTGAGAATCCACGGACTTGCGCCCTTACTATCGGAGAACTCATATTCCAGATCAGAGATACACCACACGCCGCTGACCAAAAAGCGAGGGTGCTTCTTCACCGTGTCCGTATCTACGAGCACTTTGTTAATCCCGAGGTTGGCGAATTGCGCTTCATAGGTATCGCTTTTATCGTTCAAGGAAACGCTGACCTTGTCGATAACCTTATGTCGTCCCTTTTCCCTTGTAATCGACCGCACCAGTCCCGCTTCGTTCCGGTGGACATAATGCTTCTGAAGGATATCCTGGACCGTCTTGATTCCCGACTGGATACTAGCGTCATCCGATGTGGCGCAATACTGTCCCAGCAGGTATTCCAGCACGTAGGAGGGAACGATGGCGTTGCCCTTGACCGTCTTGACGAGATCCTTGCGGACAACGAGTCCCGGAAAGTGTGTGTTGATTTTCTGGTCAAGTTCGTTCATCGGTCACCTGTCCTTTAAAAGTCAAAATCGCTGGTAAATGAACGCCGCATCAAATACCGGAGCGACTTGTATTCCTTATAATGTGATGTCCCGGCGTGCTTTTCCTCCAGGCTGAGAATGACCTCTTGGCCGTTGGCCTTGTCGGCCTTGCGGGTCAGCACGAAGCGCACCTGAACCTCCCGCTCCCGGGGATTGTCCGAACTCAGGTCAAAGGTCAGGTCATGGCTGTCGGAGATCCGGACGCCAGCTTCGGTGTAGATGCCGGCCCGCAGCACACGCGGCTGGATCTTGTCCGTCACCGGTCCGGACTGGTACAGCGTCACCGCCAGTTGCCCGGAGGTGATCACCGAACTGGCTCCGCGCAGGATGTCCACCCCGACGGCTGTCACATCGCTCTGGCGCTTCTTGTTGATCTTGAGCACCGGGATCACCACCTCCTGCAGCGATGCGCCGCCATGCACATAACGGCTGCCGGAGCCCTTCAGGCGCAGGCGGTTGATCGACTTGGGAATCTGAACCTCCACCTCGCCGGCAAGGCCAAGCTGTTCGGGAGTGAACTTGTGCAGGCTGGATGCTTCGACAAGCCCCTTGCCGAACACGAAGCGGCGGTCCCGGAACAGAATCTGATCTCCCTCGGCATCGACTCCGGAAAAGTCGCTCTCGTCGATGGCGCGGTTCTGGTAGATGAATCCATGGTCCGAGGTGACCAGGAAGTTGTATAAATTTGCGTTGTTTAGCTTCTTGATCAGGCGAATCAGCTCCTGCAAAGTCTCTTCCACCGCCTCAAAAACCCGCTCCTCGGATTCCCTCTTGTCGCCGGTGGCGTCGATCCGGTTGTGGTAGACGTAGATCACGTCGTGGTCGCGCACCAACGCCCGGCAGTCGTCGCCCTTCATGGCCATCAGCGCATCGGCCTTGCAGGCCGTCGCACGCGCAGCTGATGCCTTTTCTAGGAGCTTGATGCGGCTAGCCGTCCCCTGTGAACTTTGCCCATCCACCAGCACGGTGCCGGTGTCGCCCTCGGCAATCGTTAGCTCCTTGTTGGGCAGGAGCGCCGCCATGCCGAGTTGGGTGTAACTGGGCAGCACCGAAAGCGCCGGTTCCAGTTCGGCGCTGTAACGGTCCTCCTGTCGGATGAGGCTTAGCAACTCATTGCCGATCTCATAGCGCATGGCGTCGGAGATGATTACGCAGACCTTGTTGTCCTTGCTTAGGAACGGCCGTACCCAGTGCTCGAAAAACTCCTTCTGCTTGCGCACGGGGAGGGCTTCCCACTTCGATGCCGAATCCACGAAGGTCTGGAAGCTGTCGCCCATCTTCAGCAAGAAGTTGTTGGAATAGAGGTTTTCAATCTGCTCGGTCAGGCTGCCCATCAGCGAAGCCTGCCCAGACATGCGCACGTGGTAGGTGAACTTTCGGTAAAGCTGATCGAGCTGATACCAGAATCGGCTGTAGCGCTGCACGCCATCGGCCAGGCTGTCCATGGCGAGCGTGGTCTCGCCCAGGGCGTGGGTAAACTGGGCGGCGTAATCGACCGCCTCGTACAGATGCCGGTATTCGCAATACCAGTGGCCCTGCCGCCGCTGGCGAACCCAGAGCGACACATCACCGCTCCCGACCGTGCACGATTCGACGGCCCGCACTAGGTCGCTGATGATCTTCTGGTCGATCAGGCGGAAGTAATCCAGTTCGATCAACTCCCGGAAATCCCTCTTGGCCAGATCCTGCTCAATCCCGAGGACCTCGGCGCATTCTCCCGAGAGGGTCTCGAAGCCGCCTTCGAACTGACGGCTGTCCTTCCAGCGTTTGAGAAACACCAGGGCGTCGCCGGTCAGTTTCACCTGGCCGTCGGTACCCATGGCGTAGCATGACTTGAACAGTTCGATGGCAAAATCCCGGATGCCAGGCTGCTCGTCGGACTTGTAGCCATAGCAGCGGGTCATCTGTTCCCAGAGGAAGCCGTCCAGGCTGCATCGGCCGACCAGCTTGATCTTCTCGTCGCGGCCGTCGGCCAGCTCTTGCAGTAGGTTTTCCACCACCGCATCCATGCGCGGCTCGCTGCCGGTGCATACCGCCAGCATCTTCAGGCGAATCTGTCTCGCGGTGTCGTCCGCTTTCAGCAGCTTCTTGAGGGCGTCCTTACGCTTGACCGCCTGGAAGAATTCCGCATGGGCTTGTATCACATCCGTAAACTCCAGCACGAGTTCCAGTTCGGACAGCCAGATGGCCACCTGATCGGCGCGGAACTCGCCGTGGGCCAGTTGCACATCAAGCAGCCAGTTATCCAGATCGGCGGGTTGAGGTCCTTCATGGTAGAGCAGAAAATTCTGGTTGGGATGCTCACGGAGAACGCGGTATTTGACGGCAAATTCGTTGTTGCAAAGTTCAATTTTCTGGACATCCGGCAGCTCCAGGGAATCATAATCCTGGTGTAATTCCCTCTTCGTGTCGTACCAGAAGACGATGCGATGGCGATCAAAGAGTTTGGTAAGGGCTTGCCCAATTTTATCCATGCCCGTTCACCCCTGGCTGTTCATCAGTTTTTCGACAAGGCGATAGACCGTTGTTCCCGGAGATCTTGGCCAATCGGTGCAGGGCGACTGATCCTTCTGTTTCGCCCGGTCGATGGCCGCGGCAATTCCGGGTTTCAGTTTCCCGGTATCGAGATGGCCTTTATCGTAGTTTGGCAAATGTCGAATCAATCTTTCCGAACATTCCCGTGAGGTGGCAGCGCCCGTAGCGTCTTCAAAATGCATCAGCAGCCACAGCTCGAATTGGGGATTACTGACGGCAAGCCCGTAATTTATCTGCGTCGTTGACCAGTTCTGCAATTGGATCAACTGATCATCCTGCCACTGATCCTTGTCAACGACCAGCCAGGCCTCGTCAGTGCGTTTCAATCCCTTGTCCTCGATATACTTCTTCATTCGTTTAAGCACTTCGGGCGGAGCACTATTCCCCCGACTTCTCAGACAATTCACGGTGACCGTCGTGGTCCGGCTGGAAAACAGAGCGAAATATTGAGGCTCCGTTTTATCTCCTTCCGTCGCGATGACGAAAAGCCTTCGGTAAGGGCGTGTGGCCGGGAGTCTCCGAAAATTCCGCCGCCCCTTCATGACACACTTTCCTTGGCGGAATTTTTAGGAGCTGTTTGGCAAAAAGATCCCATCAAGATCCGGGGCACCCCTCCCAGGCGTCCCTGGAGGTAGCTTTTCCGTACGTCCTTGTCGTTGCGAACGTCCTTATACTCACTGAAGGAAAAGAGCGTCGAGTTCCCCTCCTGATCCCGTTCCGTCACCCACATCTCTTCCCGCCGCAGCAGTTTCTGATCCATCAGGAGGACATCATGCGTCGTGAAAAGGAGCTGAGAGCGGAAGTTCTTGTCGCAGGCGGACAGAAAACCTTCCAGGAGTCTCTGAGTTAACAGGGTATGAAGACTGCGATCCAGCTCATCGATGACGTAGACCTTATCATTTCCCGGCTTGACCATTTCCAGAAAGGCAGGCAGGAGATCAATGGTCCGCTGGGTGCCGTCTGATTCAAGCTGGATGTCGAATTTGATTTCCTTTCCCTTAAGGTCCCGGTGGAAGCAGACCAGTTTCTTGGCCTTCAACTCCCCATCCTGCCGGGTTATCAGATAACGTTCATTAAAAGGTTCTGCTGACAATCGAACGGTCGTGCCTTCCGGCAATTCTGCCTGAACTCTTTCCTTCAAGCTGTCCGGAATCGGGAGGTTTTCGAAGGGGATCTCTTCGCCGCCAAGATGCTCAATGCCCGTATCCAGCAGGGTCAGCATGGAGTGCATGGTGCCATACAGGGGATCATCCTGCTGAAGAAACCGCTCAAAGGGTTCAAAACGCGAATCGGGGGCGATCAACTCCAGCTTGTTCTTGAACCAGTTATAAATCGGCTTGAAGGTTTCCACTTTCTGATTCACGGCATTGGTCAGAAAGAGCTGATTCTCTCGGGTACCCTTAAAGGCAAAATTCAGGAACGGGTCATCTTTTAGCGCCGGTGAAAATTCGATTTGATCACCCTGGCGGTGATACTGCACCTTTTCCGTCGTCTTCAGGATTTGAACGAGCTTCTCCTCCACGACACGCTTGCGTGTCACAGCAAAGCTGAATTCATAGCACTTCTCCTGGATGAGGAGTTCAAATTGAAACTGTGAGGGTTTCTGCATATAGGACGGGTCCAGACGGAATGGCTCCACTGGGATCAGGCTCTCGGGCTGTGTTCCAGCAATGATGAGGTGACGGGCAAAGTTTAAAGCCGCAAAAAGGTTGCTTTTACCCGAGGCGTTGCCACCATAGATCGCGGCGATGGGTAGAAGTTTCATCCCATATCCGGGAATTTCGGGCAGGCGTTCGCTATGCTGCTTCTCTCTCCCGGCAACCATGGTCAGGGTAGCCTGATCCCGGAATGACCGCCAGTTTTCAACGGAAAATGATATAATCATGACGTCCTCCAGAGATATTATCTCTTAAAATGGATTCATGATACAATTGTACCAATTAAATATGGTTAATCAAGAGATATTATCTCTCAAAGCCGAATATTTCGCTAATCTTCGGCGCTCTCCAGGCCGACGATCTTCTTCAAGGCCGCGCCGAGTTTAGGGTAGTTGACCTTCACGCCGTCGTCGAGGTCGATTTCCACCTGCTCGGTGGCCAGCGGATAAAGCACTTCGCGTTCGTACTCCTCCATCTCGGCGATCATCTTGTTGATCTTCTCGATCTCCTTCAGGGCCTTGGTCTTCTCGCCCTGGGAGGAACTGGCGCTGATGCTGACCGCTTCCAGATGGTTCTTGTGGGAGGTGAGCTTGGTGCGGAACTCGCGCAGGTAGTCGTTGAGCACCACGCTGACCGTATCCGGGCGGTAGCGGTGCATGTAGATCAGCGCGTTGAAGCTGCCCTTGGGGCTGGAGAACAGCCAGTAGATGGGGCGCTTCTTGTAGCGCTTTACATGGTCGGTGTAGAACTCGCCGAGGAAATAGTCGCGGATGCCGTAGTTGCGCTTGCCCTTGATGTTCAGCGCCTGCTCGACGAACTGGAGGTTTTCTTCGTAGTGCTCCTCGCCGAAGGCCACGTGCAGGAACTTGCGGAAGCGCTCGGCAATGTCGTCGGTGAACCAGTCACCTTCGAGCATGGGAATGACGTTGTCCTCATCGGCCGGGAAGCTGGGCTCAGGAATCCGCTTCAGGTAGTCCTCGATAGTCTCGCCCTGGTTGGCCAGGATCACCCCCGGCTTGTCCAGCGCATAACGGCCAAACATGCAGCCCACGGCGTAGGAGACCAGCTCGCGCATGGTGTCAGCCAGCAGCAGCGCCTCCAGCGCTTCCTCGCTCTTGTCGTTGCCATAGCGGTAGTGCGGGTTGCAGATCAGGGTGATTTCGTTGAGCGGCACATCGGGCTTCAGCTCATCCTGCAGGCCATAGGCGTCGATGAAGATGCGGTTATTTTCCTCCTCAAGCCGCTGCATCTCCAGCGTCATCTCCCTCCAGTGGGCGTGGAGCTTTTGATAAGTTGCCTTCAGGGTCGGCTGGCGGTAGTCGGGATGTAGGAGTGGGAGGCTGGTGAAGTCTCTTGAATGCTCATACCCATCCCAATCCGCTTTTCCGTAAGACAGTATCTCTATCACACCTTTTCTTGCTAAATCTTTGAGCTGTTGAATTTTCAAAAGCGGTATCGCTCCAATATCTTCAAGCTGAAAATTTATCGTGGGGCTCAAGAAATGCAAAAAGTGAGATGATATCTTCGAATTTAATAAGCCAAGTAAGAATCGAGCATCATGCTCGTTTTTTTGTAGGACAGCGGTCTCTTGATACATCTCATCATTCGATAAGAAACGAAAACTTGCTACTGCCGATCCAATTTTCCCCCAAGTAACACCGGGCAAATTCCAAAACTCTTGTCGAATTATCCTTCCCGCTGGGGTTTTCCTGTAGAAACTACGCGCTTGTTCGGACCAATCAATGGTATGGATGATGTTTCCAAACCACTTCCTAAAATCCCCCCCCATTGCACAAGGCAACCATTTTTTGTCAAAAGCTCCTATGCTTTGATGACTAACTTCCCAAAAAAATCGAATAAATCTAGCATTGTGGGTGGTTACGTTTTTACCTTCAGATTTTGCAATATCTGAAACAAGTAATTCCTTGGTATCGTATATCCTTAAAACATTCTTGCTCAGCCAGTACGCAACAGGATTTCCTGGTAATTTAAGAAAGTCTGTGGAATCCGTGCGATAAAACCAGCCGCAGCCAGGATTTTTGATTGCCTGAAGAATTGCTGCTTTCTTCTCAGATTCTGAATTACCATCTAACAATCTTAAATAAACGCCTCTCTGATTTGAGCGGCTACCCTTTTCTAAAACGAATGCTGTGGTTGAGACAACATCACCGCCAATACTGTCAAATGCCCGCGATCCGAGATGAGTCATAGAGAGAATCGTGTGTTCTCGAAGAATTTGTTTCCGGAGAGTTTCTAGAGATGATAGAAACATCCAGCTTTGCATAGTTATCATTGCAACCTCCCCTTGTTTTTTGGCGAGGTCGATGTTGCGCTCGATAAACATCGCGAATAGATCAGATTTACTTGCTTTGTAATAATCTTGTGCGAAAATCTTTAATCGTCTGTTCATTCCACCGCCCCCCATATACGGCGGGTTTGCAATCACCACATGGTATTTCGGGCTCAGGTAATCGGCCTGCCGCAGGGCTTGCAGCACCTTCTCGTGGGTGTGGCTCAGAAACAGATTTCCGGAGACGTTCTTTAACTCCAAGATCTTGAGCATGCCGCCCACGTCGGTGATATCGGGGCGGATCAGGGAGCCGAAGTTATCGGCCTCTTCAAACTGGCGCAGGGTGGTTTCCAGTGGCGCGGTGAATAGGTCGCACCCGACAAAATCCATGTAGTTCTTCAGCTCGCCCTCTTCGAAACGCACATTCTCCAGTACGCAGATGCTCGGCTTGATACCTTTGCTGAAGAACCGGCGCTGTTTGGCGCGGGCCTTCATGGTAAGAGCGAAGGCGGCCAGTTCCCCGGCGCGTTCGTCGATCTCGATGCCGTAGAGGTTGTGGGTGAGGATCTTCTCCGGGATCTCGGCGGGCTCGTAGCCTTCCTCTTCGTAAATGGCGTAAAGGAGGTCAAAGGCATAGGTGAGCATGTGGCCGGAACCGCAGGCCGGATCGCAGATCTTGATCTCTTCCGGCTTAGCGATGTGCAGGAAATCCGCCTCGGCCTCTTCGGGCTTGATGTAATAGTCCATCTGTTCGATCAGCTTCGAACTGGGACGGTTCAGCAGCCAGAGGCGGCCGAGGGAGTTTTCCACCAGGTAGCGGACGATCCAGTGCGGGGTGAAGAGCTGAGTGGCGGCGGGGATATTCTCGGGCGTGATTTTCTTGTTCTTTTTCAGGCCGTCGAACACCTCGTCCTTCTTCTCGGAGATGTAGAACTGGTAGAGCCAGCCAATCACCTCGACATCCTCGCAGGCATCCGGCGTCATCGCCTCGCGGGTATAGGCCAGGATGGAGTTGCCCGAAAGCAGGTCGTCGGGCATCAGCAGTTCAGTGTAATCATCGATGCGCTGAAAAAGGAATGGCATGGCCTTGTTCCAGAAGTTGCAGGCGGCCACCACCAGCAGGCGGTAGGCCTCACCCTGCGGGTCGCGGCTTGGGGCTTTGCCGTCTAGCAGAGCGAAGATCTGCTGCCGGACCGTGTCGTACACCATCTCTTCGTCGATGTGTCCCATCTTGGCTTCGGCCAAAATTTCTGGTTGGAACTGCCCTTCGGCAGGCGACACCACGCCAATGCGGGTGTAGCGGTTCACGTCCATGAAGCGCAGAGCGCAGAAGCGGTTGAACCAGATATAGGCCACCCGCTCGATGACCTGTTCCTTGCTGTCGCTCTTGATCGCCTCTTCGAGTTTATTGATCGCTTCGGTGCTTTCCCGCCGGGCGGCGCTATTTTCTGCCAGCACCAGTTTTAGCTTGGCGGAGACCTGGTCCAGCAGGCTGCGCCGGGCGAACTGAGCGAATTTTTTGAGTTTGGCTGTTTCCATTAACTGAATTTTCCTCTAAACGTCGGAAGCATTCGGGTAAACACGGAAAGTCGGCGCTGTTGGGTGCGTGTGCATAAGTCATTAAAAATATAGCATAAAGCAGGATGGCGCGTGTATATATGCGCGGCACGTCTATTATTCGCGCGGGATTCGCGCGGCGCGCGTATTTCCGCGTGTATCGTGGACAAAAGATCAGGATACACGTACATACCGTCCCCCTTTTCCTTTGCCTTCAAACCGAATATGCCCGGATTTCACGAGCCTCTTGAGCAGTCGGTAGGACTGATCCTTGCCAAGCCGGCAAAGGTCCATGGTTTCCTCTCGTTTGATCCCACCATGCTTGTCGATGTAGTTGAGCACCATCTGTTCCTGCTGAATGGGTGCAAATCCAGCCTGCCGGATATACTCCGACTTCTTTCCTGACTCACGATATAAGGCTGCGCTGAGGGTATACGTCCGGCCTCTGCCGGTGCCGTGGGGCTCCAGGAAGCCGCTTTCAACTAGTTTCTCCAGGGTTGCCCGTACGATGGATTCGGCTTTCTGTACGGATGGCGCCAGGGCTGAAGTGGTGAGCCTTCGCGCCTCGCGCAGGCGTGAAAGGATGATGAGAGAGTCAATCGGCATATTGCCGAGCTTGTCCTCCTGCTCGATCACCATCTTGAGAAAGTCCAGATCGGCGGCAACATTCGCCATGAAAACATTGACCGTGTAAGGGCTGGATAGACCATAGTCTGGCAGCGGTCGCCCATAGCGCAACATGCCCTCGTAGATGCGGTCGATGCCCCGTCCGGTTCGTTCGGCCAGACCAATCCGTTTGATAATGTCTGCCAGTAGAGGGTTACGCGAACGCGGAGGTGCAACCAGCAGATTGTCGAGATTGACCCCTTCGATGAATCCGCCGGGATTGCTTATGCTTAGGCCATCATCATCAATTTTGACATGCACGGCGCCGAGGGTGCTGAAGTCTCGGTGCACAAGGGCGTTGACGAAGGCCTCACGGAAGGCACGGCGGTCGTAATTGGGAATGGGGACGCGAAACAGCCCGACTTGCAGTTCCTCTTCCACCACCCAAGGTTTGAACTGTAATTCGACCTCTTCGAAGGTTTCCAGCAGCGGCTTGCGATAGAACTCGTTGACTCTGACATCGGTACGCCGCAGCACCTGAAAGGCTACCTCATAGGCGGGCAGGTGCTGCCGCAACAGGGGTTCGGTTCCCAGCAGCAGCAAGCCGGCTACGGTGGGGCGGCGAAGCCCCTGATGGTCGACAACCAGCGCCAAGGCGCCATCCAGTTCGTCATCGGCCAGCACCAGCAGATTCTGCTCGCCACCATATTTTTTGATGGCGTTGCGCAGGCGCAGGCGCTGCAGCGGATCAAGCTCTTCAACCGAAACATCCTCCAGCGGCAGCGCCGATGGGTCGGTGAGCCCCATACTGGACTGGCGCTGAATGAACTCATGGGGATAGAAAGGCACCGCTTCAGGTTTACCATCCAGTTTCAGGCGGCGTCGTTGCAGGAGACCATCTGAAGTAGATACCAGTTGCCTGGACTTCGGGACCGTCATTTTCGCAATCAGGCGCCCCTCCAACTCGATAGGTTCAACCCTCACAGCAACGGAGGGATTGGTTTTGTTGGCAATCAACGCAGGTAAGCCGGCCAAGGGAATATGATTCGCATGGAGACCTGTGATGCCGCCGTTGTCTTCCACACCGAGAAGCAGGACGCCGCCCTCCGTGTTGGCCAACGCCACCACGGCAGCAACCAGCTCGCGGTCCGGCAGGCATTTGAGATCACTCTTGAACTCAGTCGTCAGGTTTTCACCTTGGTGGATAAGTTCAAGTATCTGTCGTTTCGTCTCATTCATGGGGAGTTGCTAAATTTGAATACGCTTTCCTTTGCGGATTTCATCGAGTAATGCCGTTCGCATGGCTTCCAGGTAATGGTCCACATCGGCTTCATCGGCCAGCCAGGCTTTCTCGAATGCGATCTTTACTGAGCGGCCGGATACATACTCGATGCGTGGTTCGGGCTTGGCCGGTGCGGTGGGTTTCACACCTCCATCCGCTGCGGTGGCTTCGTCGGGTTCAGGCGCGGGCTTCGGTGTTGGCGCCGGTTGCGCCCAGGCTGTCATCTTCGAGAGTTGACGCTGGTATTCGTTTTCCTCAAACCGGCGCAGGGTGTCGCGGATCACGGCAATCAGCTTCTGAAGTTCAATCGTGGTGCTAAACTCGTTGAACGGACGGGTAACCTGCTCCTGCTGTTCCCCATTCAATGCGCCGAATTCAGCCATGCCGCGGAGGCGGTCTTTAAGGGCGGCAACCGTTTCTTTGGCTTTGGCAATCTCGGCCTCGATCCGGGCGGTGACTTTTTCCTGCAGCATTTCTACCTGTGACTTCACCTGCTGCATACGGTTTCCCTTGAAACATTGCGGATCGGCCAGAGCCGTGAGCAAGGATTCCGGAGTCATTCCGTCATGACTTTCTTCTCTCACTTTCCATTTTCCGCTTCCCACGTCATCACTGATGTAGGCGAAGTTGGGCTCCTGGGTTTGGACAAACTTGCGGGCGTTATCAAAGATGCTTTTCTGTGGTCCGCTCATGAATTTGCGGATGGGGTCGATGACGCCTTCCCTCATGTCGAGCAGCGCGTCTTCCTGACGAGTGAGTTCGATCAGGTACCAGGTATAGGGCTTGCCGGTCAGCTCCTTGAGTTTCTCAAGCACCGGTGTCAGTGCATTCAAGAAGGGATATTGGGATGCCTGGGCCGCCAGCGGAGCGAGTTGTTGCATGAGCTCCTGGAGCGCGGCGCCGGCTTCCTTGCCGAGTGCCTTGGCCTCACTGGCTTGTGGCGGGGTGTCGAAGAAATCCTCATAAAACTCCTTGAGGGCTCGGACCTGAGACGCGGTGAATTCGACCTGGGGCTCCAGCACCACATTGCCGTGGCCATGGGTGTTGCGTAGCGACCGTTCCAACTCGTCTTCCTCAAGCAGGTTGCCGTCGGTGCGAACCTCGACCTTGCCGCGCGCACACAGATCGGCCAGCGTGCAAAGCACGGCCCAGTAGCCCCAGCCGTAAGGTTTGCGTTCGAATTTCTCCAGCAGGTTTTTCAGCGTGGTACGCACGCCACTTCGGTTATTGCTCTGGATGAACGCTAAAAGCTCCTGCTCGGACTCGGCGAGGGAAGTGGCATCGTTGCCAAAAAGTCCCTGCTGCGCATGCTTGAGGCATTTGGCGATGTCATTCTCGGTGTAGGTAATGCCGCGCAGCATGCGAAGATTCGGATACGCACGGGAGACGAGTTCATGAAATCCGCGAATCACCCGGGTCTGCGCATCCCCGGAACCAATTTCGATTTCGGAACCTGCCACGAACAGCCTGGCCTTGCCCATCAGGTTTTGAACGCGCTGCTGAAGTTCGGCATACCGTTCCCGATTCTGGAAGCCCTTATCGGTCAGGATGCGTTTGATCGCCTCCTGCTGCGTGATTGAGATGTTCTGGCGGATGTATTTCTCAGTCCGCTTATACATGAGGATATCGCGAACGAGGCGTTCATCAGCAGGCATCAGGACCAGTAGCTCGTCCCGGCCCATGCTCTGCATCCGCAGGATGGACTCGTTTTCGGCGTTTTCATGGAATGGGCTGATGACATGGATGGCCAGCTCATACTCCCGCCCATGCAAACGATCATCGAGCTTTCTGGAAAACGGGTAATCCTGGCCATTTTCATCATAGCGTATCTTACGATTCTTGATGATATGGTCGAAAACGATCTTCTCAAGTTCTGCAGCGACATCTGAAGATTCCACTTCGGTGTTCTTGATCTCCTGCTCGATGTCTTTTTCCTCATCGGTCAAATATTCATACTGCTCACCATTGCGCTTGATATAGGTCTGTTGCTCCAGAAGATTCAAGGCTTCTTCGACATCCCGGCGCAATTCAGGAAGATTCTGGTCGAATCCCCCCCGCATCAGGACGCACAGGTTTCTTATCGTGGCTTTGAACTCCCGCACATACTTGACGAGGAACAGGGCCTTCAGGAGCCGGACGGCAAAGGGATTGTCCAGGTTTTTTTCTGCCGTCAGGACAGCTCTCTGAATCTGGGCTTTGAGCGATGACCGGAGGCCTTCGAACATGAGATCAAAGGTGGCGAGCCGGCCGATATCATGCGCGGCGATATGGACGGCAACCTGTTGGAAGACACCGAGCATGGAACGCTCTCCCACAGAGCTGTGCTTGCCTTCAAAGGCATTGTGCTCTGACAGGCTCTGGATGGCTGCCTGGAATAAGGTGAACTGATAAGGAATAAAGGGATAGCTGTGAATGAAGTGATCCCGATCCTGGAAATTCCGGTATGTTTGAGACCCATCAGCAAAATCAAAGAGGGTCTTAAAGTTATTGCACTGATCGTGATAGATTCCCGACAACATCTGGACGCCGGTCTCGTTTTTCATGAGCAGGCGCTTCTGGATCACTTCGGCGACATCCGCGCTGGTCAGCTTCATCCGGTTGGCAAACCGCGCCTGTATCTTTGAGAAGTCATTGCTTTGCCGGCTGGTCATTTCTCCGACAACGTCCTTCATGTCCTCCTGGGCAGTAACGATGATCCATGCCCGGCCACGGCTCTTAGTAGCCAGGCTTTCAGCAATCGTCTGAAGGTTGGTCATCAGCTTGATGTTGGCGGCGATATACTGGCCTACCTCATCGACAAAGAAATTGAGGCGGAAGGTGGGGCCTTTCGATTCTATATACTGATGGACCTTGTCGGCGAAGTCCTCGATGGAGACCTTGTACTGGCTCCTGTATTTATCGAGAATCCCTATGGCGGATGATTTGTCATCTCCCGTTACCCTTGCATAGGCCTCCGCAATGTTGGCGGATTCCAGCAGAGCCTGTTCTCTGCCCACTGTCCAGTCCTTTCCGGAAACGTCTTTATAGACCTGTTTGTAGTTCTCATAGATTCCCCGACTGTCGAGATCACGTTCGAACTGGGCTATGTGCCCTTGCTTTCCATAGTAGCCGCACATTTCGTCAAAGACCTTGACAAAAACGGCAAGGAGGGCGTCTGTCTGGGTCTTGCTGATGACGTCGGCCTTCTGATCGATATTGAAGAGGATGCTCCTGGAAGGAATGGCAACAGCCCGTTTCAGGTCGCCACGCAGGATCTCGTTATCCTGAAGACCCGGCTTGGAAAGGAACATGTCGAGGACAGGAATGCCGTCAATAGGACGGTTTTCCAGCAGGAGGGCCAAAATTTTCAGCAGGTGTGACTTCCCTGAACCAAAGAATCCGGAAATCCAGACACCGTTTGCCCCTGCATAATTGTTATAGGCGTCGAGAAACGCCTCCAGACGCTTGGAGACTTCATTGGTCAGGACATATTCCTCGACCTCAAGGCGAAGACTTGCTTCATCGTCGGCCTTGATGACCCCTTCAATTGTTCGATTAACCGGTTTCGTGAAGATGGTGCTAAGTTCCATCAGCTGCCCCTTTTCAGTATTCGCAATGAAAGATATTGAAAGCCCTGTAGTATTTATCGTCATGGAGCCGCCCGAACAGATCGAGTGATGCTCCGTTTTCAAGAGAATGAGTGTACGCACCGGGGAAAAACATGACGGTTGGCTTTTCCTTTGCGGTGCGCTGGAGATTGTTCAGTACATTATGGGAGCGGATATATGGGAAGACCTCGCCGACGCCGGTTATGAACAGGACATCGAACTCGGAACAGTTCATCCGCTTGGATATTTCGGGTATCAGATGAGCTTCCGAGTCCAGTACCCCCTGGAGCAGTTCCTTCAGCTCGTCCTTGGAAACCGTGGGCTCCACCTGGAGTATCTGCTCCAAGATGCCACGCTCCTTGAGGAGATCCACGGCCATGTCATAGAGATTGATTTCCAGGATTCGGACGCCGGCCTGGTTCAACCGGTTGATCAATTGCCTCTGTGTCCGTGCCATTTCAACGGCTTCCTTCGGGTCGAAAGGGCAGATAAAGAAGGGAATTTCGTTGCCCAGTCCCTGCCGCTTCAGGAACCGATTGCTGGAGATCAGCGCCAAGAGGTGCTGAAATCGTTCCGAAAGAGGCCTTCTTTCCATATCTGGTGTCATTTCAGCATCTCCTTGATCTCCGCATCGGATGCCGGGAATACGGACAGGTCAGCCGGCGAGGCCTTCCGTAACGTTTGGGCCACACGAGGGATAAGCATCGCCGGATTGATCCTGTTGCCTTTTGTCAGCAGGTCTGCCTCTCGCAGCATTCTAAAGACAACCTGACGCAGCTTGAGCCGGGTCTTTTCTGTCAGTCGTTCCAGTTCCTCATGACATTCTGCCTTTGCGTTGAAAAAGGCATCATAGTCTTCCTTGTATAGATCAAAGTTCAGGCTGAGATATTTTTCCCGGACCACTTCCACAGCAAATTCATAGATGAACCGATAATGTCTGCAGATCGCAAGCCAGAGGATTTGGCGCTGCTCTTGGATGGTTCCCTCGGTAAGAATCATCAGTTCGTCAATGCTGAGCCGCCCGAGGCGAAAACATATCTCCCTGCAGATCCGGGCTGAACTACTGATTGTCCGTGCCTGAATCAGGTTGTGTTCAACGGCCTTCCGTCTAACAAGATCCCAGTCGAGAATTTCCAAATAGAGGGAAGCTATCTCTACCGATTCGCGGATATAGATCCCCCCGGCGGTAAAAGACATGATGTATGTTGATGATGTTTTATCCGAATACATTCTGCACGCATAATGTTAACCAGATAAAGAGCGCAAATGAGAGCGCGTGCGGCGGCGTCAGTCACTGGTTGGTCCCTTTACTGGATTTCAAGGGGAGTAAGTTGACAAAAGCGGCATATCACATTGCTTAATGTTTATCAATGCGTATGAGATTTTACTGATTTATCGATATCGGCGGTTATTGATGTTGTCTTGGCTAATTTTGAATTGCTTCTATCATGAAACCCTTTGCAGCCCGTCTTCTGAGCATGTGGCTTTGATTTTGGGTACTCCCGACACATTGTGAATGCGGCAGACATATTTTTCTTTTCCGGGTAATTTGCTTAACCACGGACACCGGGAAACATCGTCACCAGTTCTTGGATTTATCCAAATATCATACACATAATTTCCGTCACCAAGATCAATAGGGTCGACCCATTCAAGGATGTCGTACCGCTGATTCTTTTTCCACATATCTATGTCCGAATCGTCCACGGAGCCTTGATACGCATCGCTGAGGTTAAGACAGCAATTCTCGCATTGCTTACATGTAAATCCTCCTGGCGGCATGTGAGATCCCCATATGACAAATCAGTGGATAATATATAACGTCAAGAAATTTCAAAGCATATATATTGCATGATCATTTATGTTGCTTTATGTACTTATAACTTATTTTGAGGCTGGTATGGAAAAAGGACTCATGGCAATTTTGGGAAAGAAATCATTCCCAAGCTTGAACTTCCAAAACCAAATTGTATTTTTGAAATCCGAAGAAAAGCGGTTGGTTGGGAAGGCTGTAAAAGTTCCTGTTAATGGTGAATTATGGACCAGGAAATATCTCTTTGTATTAAATACATATATAAGATTTCTTGCATATTTGAATACAATAACTTTTGATCGAGAGAACGAGAAATTTTTAAAACGCTTCTCGAATTACGAGAGGCAAATGGTTGAAAATTTTTTCCCATCTCAAATGGTTGATTATACAACTATATTAAATACCTTGCCTACCTTATACCTCTGCAACCCCATAAATGATATGAAATTCCATAATGGAATTATTAAGTTATTTCTGGATAGTCAATATTTACCACCACAAAATCCGTTTGAAATGAGAGCGCACTTTGACAGTTATCTGTATTATCAAGACTATACGTTATCTGAAATAAAATTCTTTTTCCCTACAGTTAATGATTTTATTAATTATGCTGGCATCAAGTTGATTCTGGAGAGTTTAAAACAAATTGAAAATACTATTAAGATTGAAACGAAGCAAGACCAGGCAAAACCTGGCGCAGACACGATGAAAGGATTATCTGAACAAAAAAGTGATGCTATCAAAAACATCCTTGAGAAATACGGCATCGAAGATTTACAGTTTTTTAGGAAAGATAAAATATTACGGGAAAAATTTATGGACGAGTGTCGTAGTGAAACTAGAAAGATTGACCCCCACGATGCACCATTGTCCGATGAAAGAATCCTAAAGAAGGCCCGAAAAAATTTAAAAGCTACAGGTAAGGCATCGGTTTGACGGTTAAGGCGTCGGTTTGACTGCCATAGCGACGCATAACCTGTTGTTTATATAAATTATTAGTGTTTTTATTACACCCGTGAAGTTGATCGCTGTCTATCGATCTTCTTCCGGGTTTTTTATTTTCATGGATAAAATTTCTAGGAGGAAAGGTACACGATGAATGACAAGTTAGATTTTCTTATTAATGCCAAGACAGAAATACTTAGGCCAGTGGATGATTCCGATGAATTATTGACGATTGAAGGTCTCGCCGAAAAACTGAAAGTACCAAAATCATTTCTTTACTCCCCGGCGCGGAGGAAGGGACCGGATGCTATACCATGCATTAAGATTGGAAAATACCTCCGGTATCATCTTCCATCGGTCCGGGCTCATTTAAATAAACAAAATCAAAGGTGTGAATAATGGCAAAAGCTCTTCGAAAAGAACCGTCTTCAAAACTCATCGTATACCTTGAGTTTTCCAAAACAGGATATCTGAAGGTCGTGAGTCTTAATGCCGCGACAGACACCGATCAGGTGACCCTTGAAAGGGCACTGCATAGGATATTGAAACCCATTCATCTCTCTTGGATAAGGAGACTTTTCAAACGATAAGGCATGGGCGGCAAACAGGAACAGATCAGTGGTGGATATATTATTCTGGCACGACAATTATCGAAAAGCGGGATCATGGAAAAGCCTCCATTGTACTTCAAGCTATGGGTTTGGATGATTTTGCAGGCAAGCCATACCGACCACAGAAGTCTGAAAAGAGGACAGCTTTTAACAAGCCTGGAGAAGATGAGAAATGCCATGGCGTACAAAGCCGGATTCAGGATCATAAAGCCAACAATTAAAGAAATTCGGGGATTTATGAATTATATTATGATTTCCTCTATGGTGGTCACCATGAAGGGCACAAGCGGAACCATCATAACTATACAGAATTATGATTATTATCAAAATTTCTTGAACTATGAAGGGCACAATGGAAGGCATAGAGAAGGGCAAACTAAAAACAATAAAGGGAATTACAATGAAGGGAATAAAAGCCATCCCGCAGACATCTCTTCTGAAATATCGGCTATGCGAAAAAGATATTCGGATCACGAAATAATTGATCAAGCGTTAGAGGCTATATCATTAACCAGAAAGACAAGGCGAATTGCCGACAGCGTAAAGTTGTCTATTTTAAAATCATGGAACCAATATCCGTGGGAATCGGTAGTAGCCGGAATCAGAGTCTATCTTGAAAAAAGATATGCCGATCAGGGGAAGGATGAAAAGTATCTCCTGGGAATCATCAGAAACAACCTAAGTGGGACGAAGAACAGCTTAAATAAGCCAATTATTCCAAAAATTCTAGTCCTCGAAAATGAAAAATGCCCACGATGCGGAAAGATGGTTCTCGACTGCGATCTTACACCAGATGGTTGTGTCCATTGCGAATCTAAGAGTTATCTTCGAAAATGGGAATCGACAGAGAGGCAGGTAAGGCTATGAAAAATACAGAACGTGATCCCTTTTTGCAAAAGGTCATGCCTCATGACCCAATGGCTGAAAAGGCTGTGATCGGCGGATTGATGTTGGATAATAGTTCTCTAGCTGATGTCCTGGAAGTTGTATCTCGGGATGGCGAAGATTTCTACCATACGGTCCATCAAAAGATATTCAAGGTCATAGCTGACCTGACTGACAAGGGAACCATCGCAGACTCCATCACAATTTGCAGTGTCTTGGAAAGTCGTGGGGATTTGGCCAAGGTCGGCGGACACCTATATATTAGCGAGCTTCTCGATTCCGCCATTTCATCGGCTAATCTTTCTCATTACGCCAAGATTATTAAGGGTAAGTCTATTGAACGCAGGATTATTTCTGAAGCCTCAAGATTAATAGAAACAGCATACAATCCAGCCCTTCCCACCCAGGATATTCTTGCAGTGGCACAAAAGACAATCCTTTCCCTGTCTTTTTCCAATGAGCATAAGACTCTCCAGGTTGCAAAAGATGTCGCTCTCCATGCGCACAAACTTATCGAATCCAGGTATGAGAAAGATGACGGCATGATTATCGGATTGCCCACTGGATTTCACAACCTTGATGAGCTTACAGGCGGATTGATTGACGGCGATATGTGGGTGATCGCGGCAAGACCAGGAATGGGCAAGACGGCCTTTGCCGTTGATATCGCATACCGTGCCTCCCTCAGTGGTTACAGAGTGGTGATCTTCTCTCTCGAAATGCCCAGTAAGTCATTAATGATCCGTATTTTATCTGGGATGACAGAGATTGATTCACGTCTTTTGAGTCGGGGATTAATTCAAGAGCACCAATGGCCTAAATTGGCCAATGCAGCGGAAAAGATAGGGAGGACCAAACTGTACATTGACGATAAAGCCAGTATTACTCCCACTGAGATATTGGCAAAATGCCGAAAACTCAAGAATGACCCGGGGCTTGATTTAATCGTTGTCGACTATCTTCAGTTGATGAAACTCCCGGGAAATTATGATTCCCGGGAACAGCAGGTGGCGGAAATAAGTCGAAGTATGAAGATGATTGCGCGGGAACTAAATGTTCCGGTAATGGCCCTCTCCCAGTTAAACAGAAATGTGGAACAAAGGATAAATGATAAGCGTCCGGGGTTAGGGGACCTGCGCGAATCCGGGGCCATCGAACAGGATGCTGATGTCATTGCCTTCATTTACCGTGATGAAATGTACAACAAGTCTGATGACAACCCGGAAAAGGGACTGGCTGAGATCATCATCGGAAAGCATCGAAATGGGCCAACAGGTGCAGTGAAGTTGAGGTACCACGACAAATATACCCGATTCGAGAATATGGACCAGCGGGAAAGAAAAATTTATCGACATGACCAAAACAGTAAGGCGGGAAGTCCTTTTTAACAAGTTAGCGAGGGGGGTAAATTTTGAATTCTTCCGATCAGCTACGAACAATGTGGAAGCGCTATTGTAAGGCATATGACCAAGGTAAACGGTTGCCGTTCCCGGATGTTTTGCGCGGACTCACTTGCGGAGCAAAAACCAGGAAGGGAACCCCCTGTAAGCAAAAGGGTCTATATAGCAATGGCAGGTGTCATCTCCACGGCGGGTTGAGTACGGGACCGACAACGCCGGAAGGGAAAAGGAGATCTTCATTAAACTGGAAGAAGCGGAAAATCTTTTCAGGAGAACGAACCCCATGACCGGACTGGAAAATACTAACTTTTGAAAAGGTCTCTGACAAGGCAATCAACGAACCCCATGACAACCTTACAAAACCTCACTCTGGAGAAGAAAAATCATTACCAATAATTTAACGCCGATGGAAGCGGTCAGAGCCTATTGCACTCAATGCCTGGAATGAAACAGTTTAGCATAGAACAAGAAAGGAAGTGTCAGAGGGATTAGGATGTCAATACCCTTGTCCATTCTTTCCTTAACAGGTTGGGAAAGAGACCATCAGTCATTGTATTTCGGGAATTCTGTCTGGACTGTATGCAGAGATCATCTGACTGCGTTACGGACTGTCCTGATGAATTTTGTGCTTGTTACCCGTACTAGTTTGGAAAGAATCCGGCGAGAAAGGATCAAGGGGGCAAGTGAAGAACGTATGAAAAAGGTTCGTCAGTCAGTAAATAAGAGTCAAATTCCCATGTTTGGTAATGACAACCGAAAATTGACCACCTGTGACAACCTAATTTTGACCACCCCAAACCATGTTTATAATTTGGGATGACATGGGAAGCCATCCCCCGTATTTTCACTGATGCTGCTGCCTTCTTTCTTTGAGACTTTGTTTCAGTCGATAACTTTCCCAACTGCAGTTAATGATGTGAGCTCTGTGGGTTAGCCGATCCAGAAGGGCGGCAGTCATGGTCGGATCGCCGAAAATCTGGGTCCAGTCAGCAAAGCCGAGATTGGTGGTGATAATTACAGATCCCTTTTCATGCCGTTCCGCCAAAACCTGGAAAAGCAATTCCGCCCCTTCCTTGGAAAAGGGTATGTAGCCCAGTTCATCCAGAATCAACAGGTCATAGCGGGCATATTTTTGAATCAGGCGCTGCAGTGACCTTTCCTCTCTGGATTCAATGAGTTCATTGACCAGACCGTAACAGGAGGTGAAACGGGTGCGGTAGTTGTTCCGGCAGGCCTCGGTTCCCAAAGCCGTGGCCAGGTGAGTCTTGCCTGTCCCGCTGTGGCCCAGAAAGATGACATTTTTCCGCTCCCGGATGTATCCGCAGCCCAGAAATTCCCGAAGCAATCGAATGTCCAGTTCCGGGGCCGCACTCAAATCGAAGGTCTCCATCGTTTTGAGCAACGGAAATTTTGCCTCGCGAACCCTTCGATTGAGTCGGTTCTCCGCGCGGGATTGGAGCTCCAGGGTGGTCAGCTCCAGCAAAAATTCATCGTAGCCAATCCCCGATTCCCGAGCCTGCCGCAAGTGCCTTTCCAGTTCCCCGGCCATGGAGGAAAGCAGGAGGGATTTGAGATTTGCCCGCAAAACCATAAAGGTCGCCTCTGTCATGACAAACCTCCCAACTGCCCGTAAACGGAAACATCAGGCGGCGAAATACGTGAGCGATCCGATAACGGGGAAAAGGAAACAGTCCCGTCATCTTTTGTGAAGATCAGGATGTGACGGACCCCGGAACTGGAACTGATGTTCTTCTCCAGAGCAAGCTCAACGGCGGCTTGGATCTCTTCGGCGGGATAATCCCGGTAGAGCATCAGAACGGAAATAAAATCCTTGATGCCCTGTGTTTCGCCCTGGGAAAGACAGAAACGGCTTAACAGCAGCTCCAGGGAATCCGGCCAGCTGTTACGCCATTGCCGAATAGGCCGGGCGTTGTTGAAGGCCATGGGACGCTGCTGAATAAGTTCCAGGTAATGATCCGGATTGAGGCGCCATTTGTTGTTCCCGTATAGCCGCTCGTGCGTGGCAAGTTTCCGCGTTCCGTGAAATATCTCCACCCGATCCACGGAGAGCAGGATTCTTACCTGGAATCCCATATAGCGGCTGGGCACGGAATACCGGTTCTTGTCTATGATGGCCGTGGCATATTTGTCGATTCTGCCGTCGTAGGGCTGCACATTGGAGAAGACCGCTTCGGGGAGGGAGAGGAGGAGTCCCTTTTCCTCTTCGTAACGTTCGTCAACGGTCTGCACGCAGCCATCAATTTTGTGATGGCCATAAGCGAGACATTGCCGGAGAACCGTTTCATTGAGCTCTTCCAGACTTGCAGCCACCGGAACGGGAACCATGAAATTACGACGGGCAAAGCCGACCAGCCCTTCAACGCCTCCTTTTTCATGACCGCTGCCCGGAGTGCAAAAACGGGATTCAAAACTGTAATATGCACGGAACTTCCCGAAACTGGTCTGCTCGATGCGATTCCGGCCCTGGATGACCTTCCGTACCGCTGTTTTCAGATTGTCATAGATCAGGACGGGGAAAACCCCGCCAAAAAACGCAAACGCTTGAATATGGGCATCAAAAAACGCCTGCTGCCGCTCACATAAATAAAACCGGACGAAGGCTTTTCCCGAATACTTGGAGCGCATGCAGAAAAACTTCAACTGCACCGACTCTCCGGCGATCACAGCCGTTGCCTGCCCCCAGTCTGCCTCTGCTTCACGCCCCGCATCCGCTTCACAGGGAATGAAGGCCTGACTGGAATCCAGACCAAGGTTGGCCCGAGCAATCCGCACATACCGACGGACCGTTGACTCGCCTCCCTGATATCCATGTTCCGCCACCAACCGGTGATATATCCGGCGTGCCGTGTGGCGCTGCTTCTTCGGCTGATCCTTGTCCTCCTTCAGCCACGTCTCAATCATCTCCAGGAAGGGTTCAAGAGCCGGAAATGGCTGATGCTCCCTTTCCCTATAGCCCCATAACTCTCCCCGGATCGCCTTCTTGATCGTGTTCCGGGAATGACCTGTCAAGCGTGCGATCTCGCTTATATTCTTGCCATACACCCGGTGACTCGTCCGTACCAACTCATACTGATCCATCCTGAGCAACTCCGCTTCCTCCTGCTTGAAAGATCTGGAATGCCAAATCCTATAGCAGGTCTCTGGTGCTCGGGGTGGTCAATTTTGGGTTAGCACAAAGCCTCTTCCCTGATCAATTTTAGGTTAGCACAACCACATGTTTCCTAGTCAAGGCCTAGAAAGGTCTATGCCTTGACGGGAGTCAGAAAAAGGGAAAAATGATGGCTGAAGGGAATTACGATTTTTTGGGTTCGATTTTGGATTCGTATTTCTTCAGAAGGTCCTCGATAGCTTCTTCCAGAAGATCATTCTGGCGCTTATTAATTTCTACAGAAAGAAATTTCAATTTCTTCACGAGATTATTGTCTAGTGTGGTGTTGTAAGGGGTTCGGTTTCTTTTCATGATTTCACGTACCATGTGGTTATATGGCAGTCAATAAGTTTATTGACAATACGACTGTATGGCAGTATTGATAACAATATATCAATCTAAGGCAGAGAGCGGTGCAAAAGAATTATTTCAAAGCCCCTGGGAGGAAATTATGGCATGCATAGCAAAACGACGGGATCGATGGGTTATTGACGCCTACGACCAACACGGCAAGCGGTACCGGAAGACTTTGCCTGCAGGCACCACAAAGGGCCGGGCAAGGGAAATTTTACGCGAGGTAGAGGAAAAGATTGAGCGGCGGACATTCGCCCACGAAAAGAAAATCCCGGTCTTTTCGGAAGTGGCCAACGGCTGGTTGGAACATAAAAGGCCGAACGTCAGAATCACAACCTGGGAAATGTACAAGGGACATCTGAAGCATCACTTCAGTGACTTGGATAGGATCAGGATAGATATGATCTCCACATCTATCGTTGAGAAATGGATCACCAAACGGCAGAATGAAGGTATGTGTATTGGCATGCTACGAAAAATCATCGTTACCTTCAATCAGATCATGGCCTATGCTGTTCGGCACAAGCTGATCGACAGTAATCCTGTAAGAGACGCGGAAAGGCCACGGAAGAAGATGGATGATATTGTGAAGGGGAATATTGCTGTTCTCAATCCTGAGCAAATTCGATCATTATTGGTAGCTGCTCCAGACCAGAAATATCGAATGTTATTCTTAACGGCAATCATGACAGGAGCACGTCAGGGTGAAATCCTGGGGCTTGAGTGGTCTGATGTTGATTTTGAAAAAAAACAGATCCATATCCGACGGACGTTTAATCATGAACGGTTTTTTACCCCAAAAACAAAAGGGTCAATACGCTCGATTGACCTTGCTCCAATGATGGTCTTGGAACTCAAAAAATGGAAGCTGGCAAGTGGTGGCCATGAAGACGAGCTTGTTTTTCAAACGGTCACGGGGAATCCTATTGAGGCGGGGAAATTAATTACGAGATATTTTAAGCCTTCTCTGAAAAGGGCTGGTTTACCTTCGATTCGGTTTCATGATCTCCGGCACACATATGCAAGCCTTCTTTTGAGCCAAGGGGAAAACATCAAATACATCTCCGCACAGCTCGGGCATGCGAATCCAACAACGACCTTAAATATCTATGCGCATTTGATGAAAACGGAAAATCAAGCTGCGGTTTGTCGATTGGAAAATACCATTTTTGAGAGCATCGGTCACAATTTGGTCACAAATGAAAAAAAGGACCTAACCGTCTTTGGCTAAGTCCTTTATTTTATTGGTGCCCCTGCCGCGATTCGAACGCGGGGCACACGGATTAGGAATCCGTTGCTCTATCCTGCTGAGCTACAGGGGCTTGAATGATAACCTGAAGAGTTTAGCGGTTTAACACTCTTTTGATTGGGTGTCAATACACTTTGAGTGAATCAATCCCCCTGGCAGGCATGCTCGTAAGCCTTGAGTTTACCCCCTCTCACTCTGCAGACGACCATAGTCATCCTCCAATCGTTCAATATCATCTTCCCCGAAATAATCGCCGGTTTGGACTTCGATAAAGCACAACTCTTCCGGGTCCGGATTGCCGATGCGGTGCCATGTCCGTACAGGTATCTCAATGGCTTGACCGGCCATTAAATCTATATTCCGTCCACCTCTGTTCACCACAGCCCTGCCGTTGATCACATACCAGTGCTCAGTGCGTCGTTGATGTCTCTGATAGCTCAATCGCTGCCCCGGATAGACGGTTATTCGCTTGACTTTGTGGTTCGGAGCTTCAGAAAGAATTTCATAAAAACCCCAGGGCCTGCACTTTTCTCCTTCCTTCTGCCTGACAAGCTTTTCATATAATTCCCTGTAATCCTGCACCATGCGGTCTGTACTGAACCGCGCTTCAATCCGTCTACGGCATTGTGAACGGTCAAGCTGGCCAGCTTTTGGAACCGCATCGGCTATCTCCTCAGGATTTTCAACAAGAATGCCTGAAACACCATCTTCAACAATTTCCGACACACCTTCCCGGTTCAATGCTATCACCGGCGTTCCGCAGGCCAGGGCATCCATAGCGGTAAATTTGAATGGGTCTGTATTGCAGAATGGCTGAATCAGTGCATACGCGCCTCCGAGAAGTTTTTTCCGCATCCCCGGTTCCGCACGCTTGAGATGAAGAATGCTGTCCCCGTCGATATTCGGCCGTATGCAGCGGTCAAAGTATTCCCTGTCCTCATCATCGCCGACAAGAAGGAGCGGCAATCCAGTTTCTCTGGCCACATCAATGCACGGCGCCGCACCTTTTGCCTCGGTAAGGCTTTCCATGAACAGCAGGTATTTCCCCTGGCCCGCTTGGAAATGAAATCGCTGCAAATCAACACCAGGATGAATCGTTGCGACATAATCGAGCTCGCAGCTTTTGCCTGCCTCGCTGACCGCTACATAATGGGCTTGCGTGTTGAAGTGTTTATAGTCGGAAAGGCTGTCCGGAGAAAAAAACCTAGGCATAGTCACCACAACAGGCGTGCCGTTCGTCCTCAGGCACGCGAGAGGCACACAATCGAGATAGATGTGAAGGATATCGAATGGATCCCCCTGCTCAAATACCTCAGACACGGGGAGCCGTTCGCTCAGCTTCGTCGGAGTCGAGGATTTCCCGCCCAGTACAGCGGAGTCTCTTTTCCAGGACATTCTCCATGCGTTTAGACCATCAGCGGCAAAGGGAACCACATCGATGCCATGCTTCACAAGGCCTTCCGTAAGCGGAGAAACAATGTTTTCCCATTCGCTTGAGCTGCAAAGGGTTGTACACCAATTAAGGGGGAAAAACAAAGCGACCCTCATGATTATCCAGGACTCCTCATAATGACGGTGCTTTATGACAAGATGAAACCAAGATTTCTCGATGTGCAATGGTGAAATTGCAACTAATATGCCCTACTCATTTGATCTTCTTGAATATCACCCCTTGTTTATGGTCTGTTCGAGCTCCTCTCTGATTGCTGCAATCGAGCCATTCCGTGATCGGTGTCAATGATCGCCTTAATCGGGCCACCGATTTTCGCCGTAATGAAGCCAGCAAAAAGGGCTGAAAAAGGGTCTTTGGACCCCCTTTTAAATCAGGCCATTTCACCTCCTTTCAAAGCTTGTTTTTCTGATCTTTGACACCCTTTTCCAAGGAAGGGGAGGAATTGCTTTTCCAGGTTTTGGCGGAACGGAATGACAAGGGATCTGTGATCATCACCACGAATCTCGGTTTGCCGACTGCACTCAGATTTTCGGCGATCCGACCATGACTGCTGCCCTTCTGGATCGGTTACCCCCACAAAGCCCATATCATCGGCTGTAACTGGGATAGCTATCGTTTGTGAGAAAGTCTCAAAGAAATGATGAACAGTGACGTTTGGCCGGTAAAACTCCGGTCGTCTCCCGGCTCCCTACCTTTTACCCGCCTTCAACAGCGGTAGGTAAACAAAATTGAAATTCTTAAGTAAAATTATCGTTATAAGTCGTTGTCGAATTTTTGGCGTTTGCCTACATTTTTAAGGGGTCACCTGGATATGCCGAATACGTTGC
>MVRU01000017.1 GCA_002067745.1 Syntrophus sp. PtaU1.Bin005 | reverse complement strand
TCTGGTGCTCTGGGGTGGTCAATTTTCGGTTAGCACAAGGCCCTTTCCCTGATCAATTTTAGGTTAGCACAACCAAATAATATAAGTATGTAAAAAAAGATTTAGTGGCTATCTAGGCTTTCTAAGAACATATGAGCCTCAATGGATCAAATACGCTCCTGAGACGTTAGTTCAAAAAACCCCGACGGATTTCTCCATTGGGGGTTTTTTGATATTGCAAGTTCAGACTATTGGTTAATTATTTCTTTGATTATTTGTTCACATCCAGCCATGATTTCATCAAATACTACCGGGGGGACATCGAGTCCCAATTCTTCAAAATGCTTTTCGCCTTGAGTCTTAATTTCTTTCAACGTTGCCAGGGGGTCTTCGGTTGCCAAACATTCTCCGATAACATCGTTGAATGCCAGTATCATCTGCTTCTTCTGTTCTTTTTTCTTTTGCCTTTTATTCATATGAAGTATCTCCTTTGCCTTCTTATTAACATATCGTCTCCAAGGGACGAAATAAATTAAGCTGTTTGTTCATATATTTTCCCCGATTTGATTACAAAATAAAAAAAGGGCTATGGCATACCCATAACCTCTTGATAATATTGGTCGGGGCGGCAGGATTTGAACCTGCGACATCCTGCTCCCAAAGCAGGCGCGCTACCAAGCTGCGCTACGCCCCGTATTTATATGTACTTATGATTCTTTTTTGGCCGGATATGACCGTTTTCTTAAATGATCCTTCAGTGCTTGAAGGGCTTTCGCCCGATGGCTGCTTCTGTTCTTTTCCTCGGATGTCAACTGCGCAACGGTTCTGCCGGATTCCGGAAGCAGGAAGACCGGATCATAACCGAAACCGCCTGTTCCTGCAACCGTTTCGCTGATGAATCCATCCCATCTTCCGTCAAACGATTCGTAGTTCCCATCCGGATGATAAAGAACCAGCACACAGCGAAAGGCAGCCGACCGGTCCTTCGCTGGGACCCCATTCAACAGCTCCATCAGTCTCTGGTTGTTCTGATTGTCATCCGCACCCTCACCGGCAAAGCGGGCAGAATAAATTCCCGGTTGGCCGTTGAGTGCATCGACTTCCAATCCTGAATCGTCAGCCAGGGCGATTTCACCCGTGAATTCAGATATGACTCTGGCCTTTTTCAAGGCATTTTCGAAAAATGAGCTTCCGTCCTCGACAACGTCAGGGGCATTCGGATATGCCTCCAGGGATTCCAGGTTGACGTCCAGTTCCTCGAGAATCGCCCGGACCTCCCGGACCTTTCCTTTATTTTTAGAGGCAAAAACGATCTTGATCAGAACTGGCCTCCCAGTGTCTGCTTCTGAATTTCAGTCAGTGCCTGGATTCCCCTTCCGGCCAGCTCGATCATTTCCGTCAATCGGTCCCGGGAAAAGGGGACTTTCTCTGCGGTTCCCTGCACCTCGATAAATTTCCCCATGCCCGTCATGACCACATTCATATCGACGTCCGCCTGCGAATCCTCGACATACTCCAGGTCGAGCATAAGCGTGTCGTTAATAATCCCGACGCTGACGGCACTGACGTAATCCAGCAGCGGCATGGAGCCGCACCTTCCCTCTTCCTTCATCTTGCGGAAAAGGTCTGCAAGGGCGACGAAACTTCCCGTAATGGACGCCGTGCGTGTACCGCCGTCAGCCTGGATGACGTCACAATCGATATATACGGTGTTTTCCCCGAAACTCTCCAGGTCGGTAACAGCACGCAGGGAGCGCCCTATCAACCTCTGTATTTCATGAGTCCGCCCTCCGATTCGACCCTGCGCGGCCTCTCTTTTGTTTCTCTCCTGAGTCGCCATGGGAAGCATGGCGTATTCAGCCGTCAGCCAACCCTTTCCCGAATTCTTCAAGAAAGGCGGAACTCTCTCTTCCAGCGTGGCCGTGCAGATGACCTTCGTGTCCCCCATCTCAATCAGGACGGAACCCTGTGGATGTTTCAAGTAATTCCGCGTGATTTTCACGTCCCGGATTTCATCGTGTCTGCGGTCGTTTTTCCTCAAACTTAGAAGGCTCCCCGAATAGATATGACTGCTGCAAAGGAATGCGGACTGTTCAGTAAAGTTCTTTGATGCTCTTGCTGATGGCCCTGGCAACGGCGAGCTGGATTTCCTTTTCCAGCATCTGCTTCTTGTCCTCCGGGTTTGAAACAAAACCAAGCTCAACAACGACGGCCGGCTTGACGATGCCCTCCAGAACGGGAACCGCTGCCTCTCGAAGCCCGCGGCCTTTCCTGGGAAATACCTGCTCCAGGTTCTTTTGCAGGATATAGGCGAACCGCACGCTGTCATTGAGATGTTTGTTTCTCGCCATGTCCGTCAGGATCACAGACGAATCCTCATTCTCACCTTGCGTGTTCCGCTTGAACCCCGGGAAATAAATTTCGAATCCCGATGCCTTTTTTCCGAACCCGGCGTTTACGTGCAGGCTGAGAAAAAGATCCGGGGCTGCATTGCGTGCGAATTGTTCCCTCTCGCGAAGGCTGAGCGTCCGATCCGAATCACGGGTCAGCTGCACGCGTATGTTCTGAGACGTCATCAATTCTTTCTGAACGCTGCGGGCAATGGCCAAGGTCACGTCCTTTTCATAAACGTCGTCCGAAAACCGCACCCCTTTTTCTGAACCGCCGTGGGCCGGGTCAAGGACGACCAGCATCCCCTCCCGCGCTGCCAATGCCGAAAGGGGCAGCACATACATGGCCAGAAGCAGCAGAATCAGCCATGAAAAAACGTTATTGAGACGAACATACGGAAACGCCTGTCGCACCATCTTTCCTGTACTCTTCAACATAAATTGAGCCTCTCATACAGCAAACAACAAATCTCTGTCAACACATATATGGGAAACATCAGCCGGATAGGCGTGGATGCTCCTTTACCTTGTGCACCCTTTCCACTGAAAGGACTTCCTTGATCTGCTGAATCGCCGAGGTCAGTGTTTGCAGCTGCCTCAGCCCAGTGACATCAAGCCGGAAAAAGCAATTCACCCGCATGTCCCTGCTGGTATCCACTCTGGCGGTGCTGATGTTTACGTCAAGGGAAGAAATCACCGAGCTGATTTCCGCCAGGATGCCTTTCTTATCCTTGCATGTGACGACCATATTCACGGAATAGGTCTGCGATGCCTTCGCACTCCAGGCCACGTCCACAAACCTTTCGGAATCCAGCTCCGAAAGACGTTCACAATCGGCCGTATGAATCGTAACGCCCCGCCCCCTTGTTATGTAACCGACGATCTCATCTCCGGGGATAGGGTCGCAGCAGTGGGCAAACCGCACCATGATGTCCTCAATGCCGGTAATCAATATCCCTTGGGAGTCCTCTTTTTTGGTCCTTTTCGCTGCCCTGTCGGCAGGCACCCTTTCAGGGGCGCTGATTTCATCATGGATAAAATGATGGACAACCCTTTTCGGGGAGACTCGTCCGTAGCCCACAAGGGCGAACAGATCGTCCGGGGTGTTAATCGATAATTCCGTGAAAAGATCGCGGATTTCATCCGATTTAACCGCCGAGCTCAACTTGAGGGAGTTCTTGCGGAACTCCTTCTCCAGCAGTTCCCTGCCCAGGGTGATGCTCTTTTTGCTTTCCTCTGCCTTGACCCAGCCCTTGATCTTTGACCGCGCCCTTGATGTGACGGCGTACTTCAGCCAGTCCTTGCTGGGATGGTGTCCGGCCTGCGTGATGATCTCAACGGCGTCACCGTTTTTAAGCTCATATTTCAGGGGGACGATGCTCCGATTGACCTTGGCCCCGACACAGGTATGCCCCACGTCGGTATGGATGCTGTAGGCAAAATCAATCGGTGTGGCCCCCTTCGGAAAAGACCGGACATCGCCGTCGGGCGTGAACACATAAACCTCATCGGGAAACAGGGCCAGCTTCAGGTTCGTCATGAACTCGCGGGGGTTTTTCAAGTCCTGCTGTATTTCCAGCAACTCCCGCAGCTTTCGGATCTGCTCCTCGTCGGCGCCTGGAAGCATCCGTTTTTCCTTGTACCGCCAGTGTGCGGCAATCCCCTCTTCCGCCCATTCATGCATCTCTTTCGTCCGGATCTGGATTTCCACCCGCTGGCCGGACGGACCGATGACGGTCGTGTGGAGGGAGCGGTAGTTGTTCGCCTTGGGCATGGCGATATAATCCTTGAACCTTCTTGGAACCGGTATCCACAGGGCATGCACGATACTGAGGGCTTCATAGCAGTCTTTTTCCTTGTCGGAATCCAGGATGATGCGGAAGGCCGTCAGATCATAAACCTCGTCGAAATCAATTTTCTGTTCGTGCATTTTCTTGTGGATGCTCCAGAAATGCTTTGCCCTGCCCTCGACTACGCCTTTAAGGCCGTACTCGTCGATCTTTTCCTGGATCATCCTCTTGACTTCCCTGGTATATTGATCCCTCTTTTCCCGCGTTGAGTCTATCCGCTTTGTCAGATTGGAATAGGCGTCGTAATCCAGGTAGCGGAAGGCCATGTCCTCCAGTTCAACCTGCATCCGGTAAATGCCCAGCCGATTGGCCAGGGGCGCATAGAGTTCCATGGTTTCCTTCGCAATATACCGTTGCCTGTCCGGTGTGTGGAACTCAAGAGTTCTCATGTTGTGAGTGCGGTCCGCCAATCTCACCAGGAGAATCCGGGTATCCGCGGACATGGCCAGAATCATCTTGCGGAAATTCTCCGCCTGCCGCTCCTCCTGACTTCTGAAGGTGATCTTGCTGATCTTTGTCAACCCGTCGACCAGGAAGGCGACATCTTTTCCAAAGAGCTCTTCTATCTGTTCAAGGGTCGTCAGCGTATCCTCAACGGTGTCATGGAGGAGTCCCGTCGCTATGGACGCGGCATCAAGCTCCATGTCGGCGAGGATTCCGGCAACTTCCATGGGATGGGTCATGTAGGGCTCACCGGATAGGCGCACCTGCCCCTGGTGAACAGAGGCCGAAAAGATGTAGGCCTTTTCGATCAGCTCCTGTTCTCCCGGAGTGAGATATTCCTGTGTTTTGTCAAGGATATCGATGATCCGCAGCATGACGTCTCTTTAATTCCAGCCCTTCATGTTCCCGGCTACCTGACCTGGTCCCATTTTCTTTAACGTGCAACCCGCGGCCTGGCCGATGGCCCCCGACAAAGAGCGCATTGATCGCAAAGTGGTCTGTAAATCCAGGCAGAAAGGGTTTCCGGCTATTCGCTGCCCGCTGAACCGCTGTTTTCCAGGTTCATTTTCCCGCTGATCAGTTTCCGGATATAATTCTCAACCTCTTCCAGGGGGACGGCGGTCACCTCGCCGGTGTCCCTCAACCGGATTTCAACCTTTCCCTCGGCCAGTTTCTTGGGGCCGATCGTCACCCGGATCGGGATGCCGATCAGGTCCGCATCCTTGAATTTAACGCCGGCGCGCTCATCGCGGTCATCGAGCAGCACCTCGAATCCGCCGGCGGCGAATGAGCCATAAAGTCGCTCCGCAGCCTCGGCAAGGGCGGAGTCGTTCATATTCACAGGCGTGATGATGACATGGAAGGGCGCAATCGGCATGGGCCATACAATTCCATTTTCATCATTGTTCTGTTCGATGCATGCCGCGACGGTTCTTCCGGTTCCTATCCCATAGCAGCCCATAATCATCGTCTGCTCTTTACCGTTCCGATCGAGAAAAACGGCCTCCATGGCCTTGCTGTATTTTGTTCCCAGTTTGAAGACGTGCCCGACCTCGATGCCCCTGGCGAAGGACAGCGCCTTCCCGCAGCGGGGACAGTCGTCCGTTTCCCTGGCGATCTTCAGATCCGCAAAAGCCTCAATCTGGAAATCACGGCCGGGATTGGCATTGCGCAGATGATAGTCCTCCTTGTTTGCACCCATGACCACGTTCCTCATGTTGATCAGCGTGTTGTCCGCAATGATCCGGCCCCGAAGCCCGACGGCCCCGGCAAATCCGCGGGGGGCGCCCGTAATTGCTTCAATTATGTCATCCATGGCCAGTTCGAGCTCGTCACAGCCCAGGTAATTCCTGACCTTGATCTCGTTGACCTCTTCATCTCCACGAACCAGCACGGCCACAGGCTTCCCGTCGGCGCTGAAGATCATGGTTTTCACGATCTCCCGGGGGGACACCCCGAGAAAGGCGCAGACCTCTTCGATGGTTCGGATGTCCGGGGTGTGTACTTCCGTCAGGGGCAGCTCTTCCACTGCATCCAGGTTTTCTTTCTCCGGCGGATGCACCTCCGCCTTTTCCAGGTTGGCCGCATAGGAACATGAGCTGCAGAACACCAACCCGTCCTCCCCTGAATCGGCCATCACCATGAACTCATGGGAAAAGCTTCCACCGATCGTCCCGGAATCGGCCTCGACGGGGCGGAATTTCAGTCCGCACCGGGAAAAAATCCTTTTGTATGCTTCAAACATCTTCGAATAACTGATCTCGGCCCCTTCCTCATCGGCATCGAAGCTGTAGGCGTCCTTCATCCCGAATTCCCGGCTCCGCATGACTCCGAAGCGGGGGCGGATCTCATCCCGGAACTTGGTCTGGATCTGGTAGAGATTTTTCGGAAGCTGCCGATAGGTTTTGAGCTCATGGCGGACCAGGTCTGTAATGACCTCTTCGTGAGTCGGCCCCAGGCAGTATTCCCGGTCATGTCGGTCCCGGAAGCGCAGAAGCTCTTTGCCATAATGCTCCCAGCGCCCGGACTCCTGCCACAGTTCCGCCGGCTGGACCATGGGAAGAAAAACCTCTTGGGCACCGGCCCGGTTCATTTCTTCACGGATGATCTGCTCAACCTTTCTGATGACCCGGTAACCCAGGGGGAGATAGCAGTAAACCCCGGCAGACAGTTTTCTGATCATCCCCGCTCGGAGCATGAGCTGATGACTGATGACTTCGGCATCTGAAGGGACTTCTCTTTCTGTGGGCAGGAACATTTCCGAATAGCGCATTTAACCTCCTTGTCCTTGCATAGGCGATAGAATGAACGGAGTTAAAGAAAAATCAGGGCCACCACCGGTCCCGTTTATTTCTCTTCGATATTCCTTTTGTTTCTTGTTATTTCCGAAATTTCTTCAAGCAGTACTTCAAGAAATTCCTCCTCCTTGATCTTGCGGATGACGTTTCCCTTTCTGAACAGGAGACCCGCCCCCCGGCCGCCGGCGATTCCAACATCCGCCTCAGCCGCTTCTCCCGGTCCATTCACGACGCAGCCCATGAGGGCGATCTTCAGGTCGTCCTTCATCCCGACCAATGCCTTCTCGACCCTTTCAACCAGGGAGAACAGGTCGATTTCACAGCGTCCACACGTGGGGCAGGAGATGATATCCGGTCCGACCCTGCGAATGTCCAGTGCCCGGAGAATGCCGTAGGCCAACCCGACCTCGGAAACGGGGTTGCCTGTGACAGAGACGCGGATCGTGTCGCCGATTCCCTCGTAAAGGAGCACCCCCATGCCGATGGAGGATTTGATGGCTGAATTTACCAGCGTCCCTGCCTCGGTCACCCCCAGGTGCAGCGGGCAGTCCGTTTTGGCCGCAACGATCCGGTAGGCGTCGATCATGGTGGGGACGTGGGAGGATTTAAGGGAAAGCTTGATGCGATCGAATCCCAGATCTTCCAGAAGGGCGAGATTATTGAGGGCGCTTTCCGCCAGGGCTTCAGCGGTAGGCCCGCCATACTTTTCCAGTATGGGCTTCTCCAGCGAGCCGGCATTGATGCCGACCCGGATGGCCGTGTTGTAATCCCTGGCGGCGCGCACAACGTCGGCAATGTTCTCTTTTCCCATGTTGCCTGGATTGATGCGGATGCCGTCCATATGCTGCTCGATGGCCATGAGGGCATAACGGGCATTGAAATGGATGTCGGCGATGATTGGGATGTGGATGGCCTTTTTGATCTCACCCAGAACCGATGCCGCTGCCTCATCGGGCACCGCCACACGGACGATTTCACAGCCGGCGTTTTCAAGGGCTTCGATCTGGGCTACCGTTTCAGGGACATTTCGTGTATCCGTACACGTCATGGACTGAACGGCAACGGGTGCATCTCCTCCAATCTGAACATTTCCCACCCAAAGGGCCTTTGTTTTTCTTCTCCGGAACGGGCGATTCAATGTAAATCCTTATATTTTTCGATTGGTTTTTTGTATAGCACAAAGATGCGAATGCCTTCAACGGGGAATATCTTTCCGAGCATTGAAGGATAGTGACTTCGGGATGTCTGTTCTTCTGATTGAATTGAGGAGCTCTTGGAGGTGCGTTTTCTTTTCCGGTATTTCAGCAAAAAAGCGTGAGGAATCGGATTTTCCCGTCAACGAACCTTCCGGATCCTTCGCCCTCGGTAAGCCCGATCCTCCGCCTTTTCGCGGCAGACCTGATCAGAGGTCACCCCCCCGCCAGCAGTGGAGGCAAAGCTGATCTTCCGGAAGGCCGATCGCCTCGATCATGGCTTCAATATTCAAGAATTTCAAAGTCGTCACGTTGAGGTCCCTGCGGATCCACTCGACCATTCTTGAATATTCCTTCGAGCGGCAATCCAGATAGGGGGTGATATCGGAGGGCTCCTTTCCCTCGATGGCCAGGATCGCCCTCCGGGCAGCCAGTTCCGATGTAGAGCGCGTTGAAGATCCGTAAAGGCAGGTAAACATGAGCGGGGGGCAGGCCGGCCGAACATGAATTTCCCGGGCACCATTCTCCCACAGCTTCTTCACTGTGTAATTCTTTAACTGTGTTCCGCGGACGATGGAATCATCACAGACAATCATCCGGTTGCCGTTGATGACGTCATGGACCGCGCTGAGTTTCATGGTGGCGACGAGGTCCCGGATATCCTGTGACGGCGGGGTATAGCTCCTGCCGTACCCGGGGGTGTATTTGACCAGGGGACGGCGATAGGGGATTTTTGATTCGGCGGCGTACCCCAAAGCGTGCCCGACACCTGAGTCGGGAATGCCGCAGACAAGATCCGCGGAAATGTCATCCTGCCTGGCCATCGCCCGGCCGCAGCGCTCACGGGTATTCTCCACGGAAATTCCCTCGTAGGAGGAGGAGGGATAACCGGTATAGATCCAGAGAAAGGCGCAAACTTTCCGCTGGTTGTTTGCAGGGCGCAGAACCTTGTATCCGTCGGCGGTCAACAGGACAATTTCTCCCGGGCCGATCACCTTGTCCAGCTCATAGTTCAGGTTGGGGAAGGAACTGGATTCCGTTGCCACGGCAAATCCCTGCCCCGCCCGCTCCCTGCCGATTGCCAGAGGAAACCGTCCATATTTGTCCCGTGCGGCATAAAGGCCCTCCTCCGTCAGGATCAGAGTGCAGATGGACCCCTCGATGGCCTCCTGCATCCGCACAATGCCTTCGACAAGGCTTGTCCCTCTGCTGATCAGCTTGGCCACGAGTTCCACGGTGTTCACGACGCCGTTTTTTATCTCACTGAACGAGGTCCCCTCCCGAAGCAGCTCCGCCGTCAAACGATCCTTGTTCGTTATCAAGCCTGATGCCGCGATGGCAAAAGTCCCGAATCTGGAGCGGATGATCAGCGGCTGCGGCGAATCGTCGTCAATGGCCCCAATTCCCGCTGTCCCTCTCATCTGCCGGTAGTGATCGACGAACTTGGATTTGAATTGCGCCTGACTGATGCTGTGAATGGCCTTCTTGAAATTGTTTTCCCCGAATACGGCCAGACCGCCATTTTCCGTTCCCAGATGGGAGTGGTAATCCGTTCCGTAAAAAAGGGTCTTTATGCAGCTTTCTCTCGCTACGACTCCAAATAAACCGCCCATGAAATAAACGCCCGCCCCTATTGATGTGTTGACATTACAAAATTCCGCTGATGGTTCTCATTTCAAACGCATCAGCGCATTCCCGATCCGCTCCAGTCCCTTTTCAATCAGCTCCATCGATGTTGCGTAGGAAATCCTGATGTAGCGGTCATCTCCGAAGGCAGCTCCGGGCACGACGGCCACCTCGGCCTCCTCGAGGAGATATTCCGCCATTGCAGCGGAATCGTTGATCTTCCGATCCCCACAGCTCAATCCATACAATGTGGAGACATTGGGAAAGACGTAGAAAGCCCCCTGGGGTTTCAGGCAGGAAACGCCATTAAAGGAATTCAGGACGGAAACGATGTAATCCCTCCGCCTCTGGAACTCCTTGACCATTTCCGAAATGACCTGCTGATCCCCGGTCAGAGCCTCAACAGCAGCCTTCTGGGAGATGGAAGCCGGATTGGAGGTGCTCTGGCTTTGAATCTTTCCCATGGCCGCGATGACGGCCTCCGGCCCCGCGGCATAGCCGATCCTCCAGCCCGTCATGGCATAGGCCTTGGAGACACCGTTGACAACGATGGTCCGGTCCTTCAGAGCGGGAGCAACGGCCGCAATATTCCAGAAATCCAGCCCGTCGAAGAGGATCTTTTCATAAATATCGTCAGAAATGATCATCATCGAATGGCGGAGCACCACCTCGGCCAGCGCGGCAAGCTCCTCCCTCGTATAGGCGGATCCTGTGGGGTTTGACGGGCTGTTGATGATGAGCGCCCTGGTTCTTTCCGTGATGGCGCGTTCCAACCCTTCCGGGGTTAATTTAAAGCCGTCCTGTTCCCGGGTGTTGACAATGACAGGTTGCGCCCCGGTATAAAGCACGAGGTCCGGATAGGAAACCCAGTAGGGTCCTGGAATAACGACCTCATCCCCCTCCTCGAACAGGACCTGGGCAAGATTGAAAAGCGTGTGCTTGGCCCCGCAGGAGACGACGATCTCCGAACGCCTGTAGGAAAGGTGGTTATCCTTTTGAAGCTTCCGGATAATGGCATCCTTCAGTTCATCGATGCCTCCGACCGCCGTATAGCGCGTAAAATTTGATTCCACCGCCTGGATGGCTGCGGCCTTGATGTGTTCCGGGGTGTAGAAGTCCGGCTCTCCCGCCCCGAAATCGACGATGTCCCGGCCCTCCGCGCGCAAAGCGGCCGCTTTGGCGGTAATGACCAGAGTTGGAGACGGTTTGATTAGCGATACTCTCGATGCTAGCTTCATAATACTCTCTAAATTTTGATCATTTTGGGAAACTTTTCCTGCATTCTCCGATAAACAACCTCTGGAACAAGCCCTTTCGGAGAGCCGCCGAGACGGGCAACTTCCTTGATGATCGTAGAGCTTGTATAAAACCATTTGTAGCCGGTCATAAAGAAAACCGTTTCCACATTGCGGTTGAGGCGACGGTTCATCAGGGCGAGCTGAAACTCATACTCAAATTCCGACATGGCTCTCAAACCGCGGAGAATGATGTTTGCTCCGGCATTTCGGACATAATCGACCAGCAGACCGTCATGACTGTCCACCAGGACCCGTTTCCGGTCACGAAGAGCCTCTTGGATCATCTCTATCCGCTCCTCCACGGTAAACAGGGACGTCTTACTGGCATTGTAGGCAACAAGGACGATGATTTCATCGAACATGGACAGGCCTCTTTTGATTATATCAAGATGGCCGTTGGTTATGGGATCAAAAGAACCGGGATATACAGCAACCTTTTTCATATCATCCTCTTTAATTTTCTGAATGCCTCATGAACGACAACAGGGTATCTCCATATTTTCTCTCATCGACCAGCGTCATTCCCTGGTCTCCTTCGATCACCAGGGGCTCTTCCCGGGCGCGTTGGAGAATGGCCACCCCTCCGGGGGCCAGCAGGGACACATGAAAATTCAGCAGATCGACCGTCCGGGCTATCTGCCCTTTTCTGTACGGCGGATCAGCGAAAATCACGTCAAATTGAAGCCCTTTCTCAACCATGCGACTGAAGGCCGGCCCTATGTCCGAGGCAATAATCTCATATCCTCCGGAAAAGCCGAAGACCTCCAGGTTCCGCTTGAGGGCTGCAACCAGGGAAGGAATCCTTTCAACGAAAACCACCTGCCGGGCTCCCCGGCTGAGGGCCTCCAGGCCCACGCTTCCCGTCCCCGCGTAGAGATCGAGAAAGGTCTGACCTTCCAGGGGCCCCAGGATATTGAACAGGGCCTCCTTGATTCGGTCTGAAGTCGGACGGACGGTATAACCGGGCGGTACGGCGATGCGCCTACCCTTTGCCCGCCCTCCGATGATCCTCATAGATAATCCCGGATCAGCACCTCGGCGATCTGAACGGCATTGGACGCCGCGCCCTTGCGGATGTTATCCGCCACGACCCACAGGTTGATCCCGTTGGGAATGGATTCATCCTCCCGAATCCTGCCGACAAAGGTGTCATCCTTTCCTGCCGCATGGATCGCCAGGGGATAGGCGTTTTCTTTCGGATTGTCAATCAGCGTTACTCCGGGAGCCGTTGACAGGAGCTTTTTGACCTCTTCCGCCGATATCTTCTTCTCCGTTTCGATATTCACCGATTCCGAATGTCCATAAAAGACGGGAACCCGGACTGCCGTGGCCGTCACCCCGATCGACGGATCATCGAAGATCTTTTTTGTCTCGTTGACCATTTTCATCTCTTCCTTGGTATAGCCGTTATCGAGGAAGACGTCGATATGGGGCAGACAATTGAAGGCAATCTGATGGGGATAGACCTTCACTTTGACCTCCTGGCAGCTCATCAGCGCCCGGGTCTGTTCAGCCAGTTCGGTAATGGCCTTTTTCCCTGTTCCTGATACAGCCTGATACGTGGATACAACGACCCGCCGGATACGAACGGCATCGTGAATCGGCTTGAGGGCTACGACCATCTGGATGGTGGAGCAATTGGGGTTGGCTATGATCCCCTTCTTTTTGTACTGCCCGATGGCCTGGGGATTGACTTCGGGAACGACCAGGGGAACCTCCGGATCCATCCGGAAGGCACTGGTGTTGTCGATGACCACGCATCCCGCCGCCGCGGCGATGGGGGCATACCGTTCGCTGACGCTTCCTCCCGCCGAGAACAGCCCGATCTCGATTCCCTTGAAGGAATTCTCATCGAGGACCTTCACCGGTATGGGTTTACCGCGGAAATCAATTTCAACGCCTAGTGAACGCTCAGATGCCAGAAGGGTCAGCTCCCGGACAGGAAAATCGCGTTCCTCCAAAACCCGGATCATTTCATTGCCTACCGCGCCGGTCGCACCGACTACGGCTACGTTATATGAATCCATCTATCCACTTCTCCTTATTTCGCAGGTCTGATCTTAAAAGCTTTTCATCGGTCCGGCAGGCCATTCTGCTGCCGAAGCGACGGGATAAGCCGGGCCCCGGCTATTGCACCTCCCGTGTCTTCCGCACCCCGGTGGACCCGTCTCTAGGTCCCTTGAGCTTCCGTCGCCGGCCGGCGATGGCGCTTCACCAATCTCAGAAGAAACCAGGCAGGTCCCGAAAGGGCATACCCCGTCATCACCGTGAACAGCATGACCTGAGGCTCAGCAACAACAATCAGCAAAGCCAGAACAATCACTAAAAAAGACATGAAGGGCTTGCGGGCAAAATAATTCAGGTTCTTGAAGCTGTAATATTTCACATTGCTGACCATCAGAAGCGACAGGATGACGACAGCGGCAAGAACAAGAATGTGAGGATAGGGTCCCTTACCCACCTTGTCTTCATAGAGCAGAATTCCCGTCACGATGACCGCGGCCGCTGCCGGTATCGCCAGACCCTTGAAGACCTTGCTTTCAACAATGCCGATCTGGATATTGAACCGGGCAAGGCGCAGAGCCCCGCACAGGACGAAAAGGCAGGCCGTCACCGATCCCCATTTTCCAAAGGATGAAAGAGACCACAGGTAAATGAGCACGGCAGGCGCCACGCCGAAAGCCACCAGGTCGGACAACGAATCGTATTCGATTCCGAATTTGCTCACCGAATTGGTCATTCTGGCAATCCGGCCGTCCAGGCTGTCCAGGACAATGGAAATCAGGACAAAAAAAGAGGCCTCGACAAAGGCTCCGCGGATGGAATAAAGAATGGAATAAAAACCGAAAATGAGGTTCGCCGATGTAAAAAGGTTTGGTAAAATATACACCCCTTTTTTCATGTGGCTTTTGCCCAGTTTCCCTTCCTTTTTCATCAAAACGTCCCTATCGGCGTCTGCCCTGCCTGCACCTTGTCCCCTCTGGCTACACAGAGTTTTGCCTCCATCGGCAGAAACACCTCCAGACGGGAGCCGAAACGGATCAACCCGAAGCGCTCGCCCCGTGTGAGACCATCGCCCTCTTCCACCCAGCAGACGATTCGGCGGGCGATCAACCCCGCGATCTGAATGGTCAGAATTTCCTTGCCGTCGTCCGTCAGGATCAGAACGGAATTTCTTTCATTCTGCTCAGACGCCTTGTCCAGATTTGCAGAAAGAAAGCGTCCCGGATGGTAGACGATTCGGGATACCTTCCCGGAGTAGGGAATCCGGTTCACATGAACATTGAAAATATTCATGAAAATGCTGACCTTCCTGCACGGCCCGGAAAGGAGTTCGTGATGGACACCCTCGTCGATTCGGATGACTTGACCATCGGCGGGCGATACAATCATCCTCTCATCTCCGGGAACCCGCCTCTCGGGATTGCGGAAAAACCAGGCTGAAAAGAGCGTAGGGGCAAGAAAAACGGCTGCAATTCCGTATGATTTTAACAAGACGACCGCCAGGATGGTCGCAGCGCCGAAAAGAGCGATAAAAGGTATTCCCTCAGGAGCAATCAGGCTGTCATGCTTCATCTCGAAACAATCCTAAATAAATTCATGATTCTTCACGAGGGTCCCATCAGAATGAATATGAACAATACGTCACTGTTGATAACGTGTATGTAACAACTTTCCTGGTTTTTTCTTCCAAGCCAGAGTGACTTATCTTAATTAAAAAAGCTTGTCAATCATTCTTGTCGGACGGCGGAAGCGCACTGCCGGAACGGCAGAATCCCTGATTCGCCGGGCCTTTCAACCCTGCTGATCCTGCTGCAGGCGCTTCACTTCCGCTTCAGAAAGGCGCAGGTAACGGGGCGTAAAGGTTAACAGATCGAGAATCTCGCCCCGGCGGTGGCTCTCTCTGCCCAGGAGGCCGACAGCACAGGCCCGGACGGCATGAAGATGAGGGGCGGCAAAACAGGCCCGATCAGGCAGGCATTCCACAATCCGCTGCTGGTATTTCAAGGCCCCGTCACCCAGGAAGAGGGCCTTTTCCGTAATCCGGGGCAAAAAGGCCTCCAGGTCGGCCAGCCTCTCTTCTCCGATTCTTCTCAGGGAGAAATCGCTTTCGGCGGTGTACAGGGCTGTGTAAACCTGGTTTCTCTGTGCGTCCATCATGGGGCAGATCACCCTAGAGGAATGGATGCCGTTAAACGCCAGGGCCTCGAGGGTGGAAACTCCGGCAATGGGCCGTCCCGTGGCCAGTGCCAGCCCTTTCAGGGTGCCGAGCCCGATTCTCAAGCCGGTGAACGAACCGGGCCCCGTGGTGCAGGCCCACAGGTCGACATGTTCCGCGTCCATTCCCGCCTTCTGGAAGACATCCCTGATGGCCGGCAGCAGCAGAATGGAAGAATTGACCCCCAGATTAAAAAAGCTTTCCACAAGAGTCTCGTCGTCCTCCAGGAGCGCAATCCCGACGGTCTTTGACGATGAGTCCAGAGCCAGAGTTATCATGAGTGTTCTTTCACCTGCCGATCATTTTAAGAAAATCATTGACAAAACCGAGATTCAAGCGGTCAATGTCCATGGCGAAGGCGAACGCCATCAGGAGAATCAGGATGATGAGCCCTACCTGCTGCGCCCGCTCTCTCCAGCGGACACTGACTTCCCGGCCTATGACCGCCTCGATCATGAAGAACAGAAGGTGGCCTCCATCGAGAACGGGGATTGGCAGAAGATTGAGAATGGCCAGATTGATGCTGAGAAGCCCCATGAACATCACAAAGGGGGTAATCCCCTCCTTCACCTGGGCACCGGCGATCTGTGCGATCAGGATCGGGCCTCCGATGTTTTTCGGAGAAATGACCCCTTCGATCATCTTGACGATTCCCACCATGGTCAGCTTGGATATCAGCCAGGTCTGCTTCAGACTCATCCAGAAGGCGTCTATGGGACCTTTTCTCGCAACCAGGATATAGGAAGAGGCACTGATTCCGATCCGGTACTTCTCCACTTCCTCCTCGAAGATATTCTTCGCTTTCATCAGCTTCGGAACGAGGGTCACGTCCCGGGTGGCGCGGTCCCGCTCGATCCGCAGCGTCAGAGGCTTTCCCCCGCTTCTACTGATCTCTTCGGCCATCTCATCCCATTGGGAGACGGCTTTTCCGTTGACGGCAAGAATGGTGTCATCCTTAAGAATCCCCGCCTGGTGGGCCGCGCTCCCCTCTTCGACCCCCCCCACCTTGGCCGAAAGAACGGGTACACCGGTCATATAAATGATCGTAAACACAAAAATGGCAAAAAAGACGTTGAAGAGCGGTCCGGCCGCCACGATCATGATCCGCTTCCAGACATTCTGTTTCAGAAAGGACCGCTGATTCTCTTCAGGTGGAAGCTCATCATCGGGAGATTCACCCAGAAGCTTGACATAGCCTCCGAGAGGTATAAGAGACAGGAGATATTCCGTCTCCCCCACTTTCCGTCCAATGAGCTTCGGTCCAAATCCCAGCGAAAATTTCAGAACGCCGACACCGGCATATTTCGCCGCCAGAAAATGCCCCAGTTCATGCACGAAGATGAGAACGCCCAGCAGGACGACAACGGATAGAATGCTGATTCCGATCATTCTCTTTAATCCCTCATGTTCTTAAGAAGTTTCTGCGCTTCCCGCCGCGCCCAGGCATCCGCTTCGAGAATGTCTCCCAGATCCGGAAGTCCCTTGATTCCATGGGAATCCATGACCCTTTCAACAAGCCGGGGTATTTTCATGAACGGCAGGCGTTCCGCAAGAAAGGCCTCAACGGCCACTTCATTGGCCGCGTTCAGCACGGCCGGCATGGTTCCTCCCTCCCTCGCCGCCTTGTAAGCCAGCCCAAGGCACGGGAACATTTCGATATCCGGAGGAAAAAATTCCAGGGTGCCGATCTTGAAAAGATCGAGGGACAGCTCCGGACAGTCCATCCGCTCCGGAAAGGAAAGGGCGTAGGCGATGGGGATTTTCATGTCGGGAATGCCGAGCTGCGCCAGCACCGAACCATCCGTAAATTCCACCATGGAATGGACGATGCTCTGCGGATGGATGCAGACCAGGATCTGATCGACCTCGACGCCGAAAAGCCATTTTGCCTCGATCACCTCGAGGCCTTTGTTCATCATTGTCGCGGAATCAATGGTGATTTTGTCTCCCATGAGCCAGTTCGGGTGCTTCAAGGCGTCCTTCGGCCCCACCGTTTCCAGGCGTTCTCTTGAGCAGCGGAAAAAGGGGCCTCCCGATGCCGTCAGGTGAATATTCCGGATCCGCTGAGATCCCTGGCCTGACAGACATTGGAAAATGGCGCTGTGCTCGCTGTCCACGGGCAGAAGATTGACCCCTCTGCTTTTTGCCAGTTCAAGAACGAGGCTGCCCGCCATGACGAGGGTTTCCTTGTTGGCCAGAGCAATATCCCTGCCGGCCTCAATGGCCGCCAGGGTCGGCAGAAGACCTGCAGCCCCCACCATGGCCGAGATGACCAGATCGGCATCGGGCAGCGAGGCAACCTGGCGATAGCCTTCAGATCCGTAGAGAACCTCCAGGCCCGCCAGCGAGGGCAGTTGCCTTTTCAGCTCGAGGGCGTGGTGCTCATCGATAACGGAAACGGCCGATGGCTGAAATTCCTCGATCTGCCGCTTCAGTTCGGAAAGATTCCGCCCTGCGGCAAGGGCGATGATTTTGAACCTGTCCGGGTTTCTGCGAATCACATCCAGGGAACTTCGGCCGATAGACCCGGTAGAACCCAGAAGGGATATTTGTTTTATGGAATGCATAACATACGATAATAATATACGAAAGGCACAAGAAATATTAGGCAATCCAGCCGGTCCAGCATCCCGCCATGCCCGGGCAGAATCGTTCCGGAATCCTTGACGCCGGCAGCCCTCTTGATCATGGATTCAAAAAGATCCCCCAGTTGGCTGATGCCGTTGCCGATCACGGCCAGGACCGCGGCATGAAGGAGAGGCAGGGAAGTCAACACGAAGGAGGAATACACCATGACCGCCAGAACGCTGCCCACCATTGAGCCGATAGAGCCTTCAACGGTCTTCCCCGGACTGATCCTCGGATAGAGCTTATGCTTTCCCAGGGTCCTCCCGAAATAAAAAGCGGCGATATCGCCCGATATCGGCAGCAACAGTACGAAGAAAATCCACAAAACCCCGTTTTCCGTCTTCCGGAGAAGGATAAAATAGGAAAGCATCAAGGGGAGGTACGCAAGGCCGAACAGGACTTTGCCCACGGGTTCGAGCGATATTCCGCCCTCTTTGACGCGAAACAGGGAGGCCAGGAATACCGCCACGGTCAGCAGGGCCAAAATGGCCAGCAGAAGCTTTTCCCCGCCGAGGAAGGCTCCAAGAGGCAGAAGCAGAGCCCCGCAGAGGACTTCCCCTTTTTCCCAGGAAAACCCCTTCCCGAAACTCAGAGCATTGTACTCCAAAGCGGCCACCAGGACGATCGCCGTCAATACGCCCGAAAAAAGCGCCTCGGAGCCGAAGAAAACCAGGGCAAAGACGATGGGGACTGCAACGATGGCCGTTATCCATCTCTTAAGGTGTGGTGTCATGCTCGTTCTTCCCGGGGTTCAGGGTGGATCCTCCGTCTTCTGCAAAGGGGCGGCGATTCCGCGAAAGCCATGGAACTAGGAGGTTCCGCCGTTTGTCCGGACCTGTTCACTCGTCATCCCGAAGCGCCTTTCCCGCGATTGGTAATCAGCGATGGCGCTCACAAGATCCTCGCGGCTGAAATCCGGCCACAATACTTCGGTGAAATGAAACTCGGTATAGGCCATCTGCCAGAGGCAGAAGTTGCTGATGCGCTGTTCACCGCTGGTCCTGATGAGAAGATCCGGGTCCGGCATGCCGGCGGTATAAAGATAGCGGGCGAAGAGCTCCCGATCGAGATCCTCCGGCGTCAGTTTCCCGTCCATGCAGTCCCGGACGATCTTTCGAAGGGCGGAAACGATCTCTTCCCGTCCTCCATAACTGAGGGCCAGAGTCAACGTCATCCCCTTGTTCCGAGCGGTTTTTTCCATGACCTCATGGAGAATCTCCTTCACGGAATCCCTCAACTGTTCGATTTCGCCCATGGTTTTCAGACGGATCCCGTTTTTCATCATCTCCCCGAGCTGGTTGCGGAGATACTCTTCCAGGAGATCCATGAGCGCATGAATTTCGCTTCGAGGACGGGACCAGTTTTCCGAGGAAAAGGCGTACAGAGTCAGATACTCGACTCCCAGCTCCCGACAGGTCCGGACTGCGATGTTTACCGCCTCGGCTCCCCGTTTGTGTCCAAAGATCCGTCCAAGGGCATGCCTTTTCGCCCATCGGCCATTGCCGTCCATGATGATCGCAATATGGCGCGGCATTTTTTTCGGGTCAAGATTCATTCGATATGATTCCCATCTTTGAACAAAATGGGGAGCCTCAGGGCTCCCCTCATGTCATTCCCAACGAATAGAGACCTCAAGAAACCGATCAGATCTCCATGATCTCCTTTTCCTTCTGCCCCAGAATCCCCTCGGCCTTGGCGATGTAGCTATCCGTTATTTTCTGGACCTGTTCCTGGTAGTCATGCATCTGATCCTCGGAGATGTCATTCCCCTTTTTCAGGGATTTGAATTCCTCGTTGGCATCCCGCCGGTCATTCCTCAGTTTGACCTTGCATTCCTCCGCCATCTTCCGCACAACCTTGACCAGTTCCTTTCTCCTGGCTTCCGTCAGCGGGGGGATCGAAATGCGGATGACTTTGCCGTCATTGTTCGGCACCAGCCCGAGGTCCGCTTTCTGGATCGCCTTTTCGACGGCATTCAAAGCGCTCGTGTCCCAGGGGGAAATCAGGATCAGCCGGCTTTCCGGAACGGAAAGCGTGGCCACCTGGTTAAGCGGCGTCGGGGTGCCGTAATAATCCACTTTGATCCCGTCAAGCAGCGATAGCGAAGCCCTGCCCGTACGGACCTTGTTGAAGGACTTTTCCAGGGCCTGCAGTCCCTTTTCCATATTCTGTTTCAGTTCTTCAAAGATAATATCCTTCATAATCTCAATCTCCAACAAGAGTTCCTACGCGACTTCCGGAAACCCCCCGGACGATATTGCCTGACTTCTGCAGATTGAAGACCAGAACCGGCAACCCGTTGTCCCGGCACAGAGAGATCGCTGTTGCATCCATCACTTTAAGATTCTTTGCCAAGACATCGTTATAACTGATTTTCTGGTACATGACGGCATCGGGATGCTTTACGGGATCCTTGTCATAAACCCCATCCACCTTGGTGGCCTTCATGATGACGTCGGCCTTGATTTCCATCGCCCGCAGCACGGCGGCCGTATCGGTGGTAAAATAGGGATTCCCCGTCCCCGCGGCAAAGATCACGACCCTCCCCTTATCCAGATGCCTCATCGCCCTTTTCTGGATAAAGGGTTCCGCGATTTCCCTCATGGCAATGGCCGTCTGTACCCGGGTCTCGATACCTGCCCCTTCGAAGGCGCTCTGCAGCGCCAGGCTGTTGATCACCGTGGCCAGCATGCCCATGTAATCCGCCGAGGTCCGATCCATCCCCTTGGAGCTGGCTTCCACCCCGCGAAAGATGTTTCCGCCGCCGATCACGACACCGAGCGAAACGCCCAGGCGGACAACCTCCCGGATCTCACCGGCAATGGCCTCGACCACCGCCGGATCGATGATGCTGCTTCCCCGGGATTCGCCCATCAGGGCTTCACCGCTCAGTTTCAACAGAACCCTTTTGTACGCCATTGGTTCCAAGGATTATATTCCGCTCCCCTTCATGTATGGCCGTCGGTTCAGCACTCCCGTGAAATCCTTATTTCTTGATTTCCTCTCCGAGCTGAAATCTTGCGAACCGGCGGACAAGGATATTTTCACCCGTTTTTGCGATCAGGTTGTTGATCAGCGTTTCGACGGTCACATCGGTATTCTTGATGAATTTCTGCTTGGTCAGGCAGACTTCCTCGTAATATTTGTTCAGCTTTCCCTCGATGATCTTGTCCCAGATCTTCTCCGGCTTCTTCTCGGCCAGGGCCTGGCTGCGATAGATCTCCTTTTCCCTTTCCAGTACGTCTTCCGGGACATCGGCAGGACCTACGTACGTTGGATTGGAGGCGGCCACGTGCATGGCGAGGTCCCTGGCGATCGTCTGGAACTCTTCGGTCTTTGCGACAAAGTCGGTCTCGCAGTTGAGCTCGACCATCACCCCGATCTTGCCCCCCATATGAATGTACGAGGCAACGGTTCCGTCCTTGGCCGCTTTGGAGGAGCGCTTCGTTGCCGCGGACATCCCCTTCTTGCGCAGAAAATCAATCGCCTTATCAAAATCCCCGTTTGATGCGTTCAGGGCTTCCTTACAGTCCATCATCCCCGCACCGGTTTTTGTTCTCAGTTCCTTAACCATTTCTGATGTAATAGCCACTTTTATTCCTCCTCTACATTTGACTGCCCGGTGACTTCCCGATCCGAACTTGCCGCAGCGGAAACGCCTTCCTTGGTCTCGACGCTCTCGGGAACATCCGACTCCGAATTATCTGCCGCTTGCAGCGCCGCAGGTTCCGTATCCTTGTCCGTTTCCGCCTGAAGTTTTTCTTCGTAGCGCCGCTTGCCTTCGAGCACCGCGTCCGCAAATTTCGAAGAAAAGAGCTTGATCGCCCGGATGGCGTCGTCATTTCCGGGGATGATGTAATCGATGGCGTCAGGGTCACAGTTGGTGTCGACAATGGCTACGATGGGGATGTTCAGTTTTCTGGCTTCATTGACGGCAATGGTTTCCCGCTTCGGATCGACGACGAACATCGCCGACGGCAGTCTCTTCATCTTCGAAATGCCCCCGATGACCTTCGACAGCTTTTCCTTTTCCTTCTGAAGCCCCATGATTTCCTTTTTGGGGAAAGCCCGGACGCTGTCGTCCTCGAACATCTGATCCAGAGAGTTCAAACGGTCAATCCGTTTCTTGATGGTGACGAAATTGGTCAACATGCCACCCAGCCACCGCTGGTTGACATAGGGCATACCGCATCGCGATGCCTCGTCGCGGATGGAATCCTGAGACTGCTTTTTTGTGCCTATGAACAAGAGCTCACCGCCCCCGCTGACGGTGTCGATGACAAAATTGTAGGCCGTCTGAAAAAGGCCCACCGTCTGCTGAAGATCGATGATGTAGATATTGTTCCTCGCCCCGAAAATATAGGGCTTCATCTTCGGGTTCCATTTGTTGGTCTGATGTCCGAAATGAACACCCGCCTCGAGTAACGACTTCATGGAAATGATCGCCATAAAAATCTCCTTTTCTGTTTTTTGTTTTCCTCTACCCTCTTCATCCCGAGCGGAAACTCTTGTTTTTTCAAAAGCAACGTCCTCTCGGTCCAAGGATGTGTGAAGTTGGCAGGCGAATAGCACAAAGATGGATAATACGCAAGATAAAACAAAAAATGATCACCCTGATGAAATGCACCGTTTAGAACATGTTGTCAGAGTTCCTTAAATCGGCATGAGAGGAGGCTCAAACAGATCGCCGATAAACGACCATTCCGTATCGCCGTCGGACGATATCCTTTCGATCCGCCTTTCAAAATCGTCCCACAGGGCCTCCGTGCTCAGTTCATAGCTGTGCCCCCAGAAGAAAAAGCCCCCCCCCGTCTTTTTCGCACCTTCGTATTTCCGCCAGAATTCCGGGTCGAGGACGCGGCAGGTGGGGGAAAACTCCAGGGGATCTACCGGCGGGAAACGGTGCAGCCCCTCCCTTTTGCCCCGGCCCCAGCGATAGCCGGCCGAGCGGACGGCGGAAAGCACCGGGTCGTTGTAGGCATTGAAGGGATAACAGAATCCCGTAACGGGTCTTGAAAAGAGCTGCTCCAGGAGATCCCGGCTGGCCCTGATTTCCCAGTCCAGCCGGCTGCCGTCGAGATCCGTCAAATACGGATGGGTCATGGAGTGGCTGCAGATCTCAAATCCCTGGTAAACCGCCGGAAGTTCCTGAAGGCCGAGCCTCCAGATCTCCCGGCCTTCCGAAAGCCATCCGAAGGATCGATTGTTCTGATACAGCCCGGGATTCAGGCTGAATGTCGCCTTTGCCCCATGGCGCCGTAGAAGATCGACGAGGCGGGCATCGCTGACCACGCCGTCATCCCAGCATTGAAGTATTTTCATACAAAATCAGGAATTCACGAAATCTGCGCCGCTTCCCTCTCCCGGGTAACGCAGTACACGCCGTCGCCCTTAAAGCCGGGCGCAAAACAGAGATTGTCGGAGGTGCATTCCGCTCGACGGCGATCCCCTGCCTTCCAGCGGCTGATCAGGTCGGGCTCCCGGATAAAGGGCCGGCTCATGGCGATGTAGTCGGCTTCCCCGTACTCCAGGAGCTCTTCGGCAACCTCGAGAGAGCGTATTCCGCCAACGAGGATCAGGGGAATGTTCAATTCCCTTTTAAAGAGCCGCGCATCCTCCCGGAAATAGACCTCCTTCTGCACGGTGTCAATCCGCGGCCGGCTTGGGGATGTCTTGATGCTCTTGAGCAATCCTCCGCTCAGTTCCAGGGCGTCGAGGCCCGCTTCTTCCAGGAGCTTGGCCATCTGGACGGACTCTTCCCGCACAAGCCCGTCTCTGCTGTAATCCTGTCCGTTCATTTTCATGAGAACGGGATAGTCACTACCCACGCTCTCCCGGACAGCCGAGAGGATTTCAAGGCCGATCCGGGCCCGATTTGATGTGCTTCCGCCGTAGGCATCCTTCCTCCGGTTATACAGGGGCGAGAAAAACTGGCTCAGGAGATAGCCGTGAGCGGCATGAAGCTCCACGCCGTCAAAGCCTGCCGCTTTCGCCCTGCGGGCGCCGTCCGCGAAGGCGGCAACAAGCTCCGTGATATCCTGCAGGGAAATTTCCCTTCGGGGAGACTCGGCCAGGCCCTCGTAATTCGACACGGCCAGGGGCGGATGGTCCCTGAGGGATTCGACGGCAAAGGCGCCGGCATGAGCCAGCTGCAGGACGATCCGTCCGCCGCATTCGTGAACGGCCTCAGCCATTTTTTTCAGGCCGGGGATCAGTTCGTCCTTGTAGATGCCCAGCTGCCAGGGTGTCGCCTGACCTTCAGGACTCACGTAAGTGTGGCTGCTGACGATCAGTCCGACCCCCCCCTGGCGAGTCGGGTCATTGTTTCAATCAGCCTCGGCGTCACCTCGCCCTCGGCGGTCGCCATTCCCTCCCAGGTCGCCGAACGGACAAAGCGGTTGGGTAGCTCCATCCCGTTAATCCGGCTGGCCTCGAATAATGTTTTCATGGAAGTTCCCCTCTGATGCCTGAAATCGAGACGTCTGGAACTGAAGGGCGAACATTGGGGATCCTGTCGCCCCGAAAGCCGCTGCTGAATCAGGTATGATAATGGGCGTTGATTTTTACGTACTCGAAGGAAAGATCGGAGGCATAGATCCTGAAGCTCCCGGTTCCCATCCCCAGTTCGAGCCGGACCCGGATCGTCTCCTGGGCCATGATGGCGGCCACCCGGTCGGTTGGAAAGGCCGTCCCCTGCCCGGCCTCAAACAGGCAGACCTCTTCAAAAAAGAGCCGCACGGACTGTGTTGGAAGGGGGATGCCGATGGAACCGGCCGCGGAGATGATCCGCCCCCAGTTGGGGTCGCCCCCGTAAAAGGCCGTTTTCACCAGGTTGGAATTGGCCACGGCGTAGGCCACACGACGGGCCTCTCCCCGGGTGCGCGCACCGTCAACCACCAGTTCGATGAGCTTCGTCGCCCCCTCGCCGTCGCGCACCATTCCCCGGCAGAGGTCGTCCAGAACGGTGGAAAGCATCTCCCGGAAAGGGGCATACTCCCGGGAGCGGCGGCGAATCTGCCGGTTTCCGGCCCTGCCGTTGGCCAGGATCAGGGCCGTGTCATTGGTGCTCATGCAGCCGTCCACGGTGATGGCATTAAAGCTCTGCGCAATTCCTTCCGAAAATACAGCGTGCAGCGCTTCGCCGTCAATGTCGGCATCCGTCATCAGGTAGGCCAGCATGGTGGCCATGTTGGGCTGGATCATGCCCGCCCCCTTGGCGATGCCGCAGAGGGTCACTTCCCTTGAGCCGATCATACCTTTCCGGCAGGACATCTTGGGAAACCGGTCCGTGGTCATCATCGCCGCCTCGGCATCGGGAATCCCGTCCCTGCGCAATCCGGCAACCAGGGGCTCCATTCCCCGTTCAATGATCTCCAGCGGCAGGGAATGGCCGATCACGCCGGTGGAGGCCACCAGAACGAGATCTTCGGAAATCTTCAGCTCCTTCGAAGCGGCGCGGGACATGGCCAGGGCGTCCCGGTATCCCCGTTCTCCCGTCGCGGCGTTGGCATTGCCGCTGTTGGTCACGATGGCCTGTGCCGCTCCCGCGGACATGCGCTCCATGTCCACCAAAACGGGGGCCGCCTTGAAACAGTTCGTTGTGAAGACGCCGGCAGCCCTCGCCGGAACTTCCGAAAAAATCAGGGCGAGGTCCTTTCGCCCCTGCTCCTTGATTCCGGCGGATATTCCGTTGGCCAGAAATCCGGGAACAGCATATTCGTCACAATTCACGGTGCACCCTGCCTTTCCATCGTTATTCTCCGGAAGAACCCCGGGGGTTTCTTCGCGTTGGCCCTTATGCCCCACAGCACTTTTTGTACTTCTTCCCGCTTCCGCAGGGACAGAGATCGTTTCGGCCCACCTTCTGGGTCTTGCGGCGGACCGTTGAGGTAGCAGGGGTATCCTCACCCCGGTTCATGATGTAATCCTGCCGTTGCTGCTCCCTCATCTCCTCCACCTCTTCTTCCCGCTGAATCTGGACAAGGCAGAGCTTTCGGACCGTGTCTTCCTTGATCCGCTGAATCATGTCCATGAAGAGGTCATATCCCTCCTTCTGGTACTCCCGGACCGGATCCTTCTGGCCGTACCCGCGCAGGCCGATGCCTTCCTTCAGATGATCCATGCCCAGCAGATGATCCTTCCAGTGGATATCGATGGACTGCAGGCTGATCATGCGGACAAGATAATCCATCAGAGGGGTCCCGAACTCCGCCTCTTTCCTCTTCAAGAGATCGTTGACGGCGGCAACGATCCTCTCTTCGATATCCTGGCCGCTTCCCAGGTCGTCGCCTCCCAAATCCATCTTCAGCGCAAACTGGGCGTAGACCCTTTCCTCCAGACCCTTGAGGTTCCATTCGTCGGGGTGCTTCTTGTCATCCACATACTCAGGAACGAGATCCTCAACCGTCTCCTCAATGATGTCCTGAAGATCCGCCCTCAGATTGTCCCCCTTCAGAACGCTCTTCCGCTGTTCGTAGATGACCTGGCGCTGCCGGTTCATGACGTCGTCATATTCCAGCAGATGCTTGCGGATGTCGAAGTTCTGTCCTTCAACCCGCTTCTGGGCATTTTCAATGGCCCGGGAAATGAGCTTGTGCTCAATGGGCTCGTTTTCCTCGATGCCGATTTTATCCATGATGGAGGAAATCTTTTCGGCTCCGAAGATCCGCAGCAGATCGTCTTCCAGGGAGAGGTAAAACCGCGAAGAGCCCTGGTCCCCCTGCCGGCCGGAACGTCCCCGGAGCTGGTTGTCGATGCGGCGGCTTTCATGCCGCTCCGTGCCCAGGATGTGCAGGCCGCCCAGCTCCGCGACGCCTTCACCCAGCTTGATGTCCGTTCCGCGTCCGGCCATGTTGGTGGAAATGGTCACCTGGCCGCGCTGCCCGGCCTGGGATACGATTTCGGCCTCCCGTTCATGGTTCTTCGCATTGAGAACATGGTGCTGAATTCCGGTCTGGTTGAGGTACTTGCTGAGAAGCTCCGACTTTTCAATGGAAATGGTGCCCACCAGGACCGGCCGCCCGGCCTTGTTCAGCTCCCTGATTTCCTCGATGACCGCCGCGAACTTTTCCTTTTCCGTTTTATAGATCACATCGGTATGATCCACCCGGATCATGGGCATGTTGGTGGGAATCACCACGACATCGAGGTTGTAAATCTTCTTGAATTCGGCGGCTTCGGTATCGGCGGTTCCCGTCATCCCCGCCAGCTTGGAATACATCCGGAAGAAATTCTGGAAAGTGATGGAAGCCAGAGTCTGGTTTTCCTGCTCGATCTTGACTTTTTCCTTGGCCTCCAGGGCCTGGTGCAACCCATCGCTGTAGCGTCTGCCGGGCATGATGCGCCCGGTGAATTCATCCACGATGATCACCTGCCCGTCCTTCACCAGGTAATCCACATCCCGCTTGAAGAGCGTATGGGCCTTCAGGGCCTGGTTGACATGATGCAGCGTGTCGATGTTACGGGGTTCGTACAGATTCGAAACCTTGAGATGGGACTCCACCCGGGCCACGCCCTCCTCCGTCAGGACGACCGTCCGGCTCTTTTCATCGATGCTGTAATCCGTGTCCCTCCGGAGCCGGGGGATCACCTGGTTGATCCGGTAGTACTTGTCCGTGGATTCTTCAGAGGGGCCGGAAATGATCAGCGGGGTTCTGGCCTCGTCGATGAGAATGCTGTCCACCTCGTCCACGATGGCGTAATGAAAGTCCCGCTGGACATAATCCTCGATGGCGAACTTCATGTTGTCGCGCAGGTAATCAAATCCGAACTCGTTGTTCGTGCCGTAGGTGATGTCGCAGCCATAGTTCTCCCGCCGTTCGTCATCATCCAGACCGTGAACGATCACACCGACGGAAAGGCCGAGAAACTTGTAAATCGGGCCCATCCACTCGGCATCGCGACGGGCCAGATAATCGTTGACGGTGACCAGGTGGGCGCCCCTCCCCTCCAGGGCATTGAGATACAGTGGCATCGTGGCCGCCAGCGTCTTTCCTTCACCCGTCTTCATTTCGGCGATTCTGCCTTCATGAAGGACCAGGCCGCCGATGACCTGGACATCAAAGGGGCGCATTTTCACCGTCCTGCTGGCTACTTCGCGGACGACGGCGAAGGCTTCGGGAAGGATCGTGCTCAGGGAGGCGCCATTGTCCAGCTTCTCCTTGAAATAAGGCGTCTTCGCCTGAAGTTCTTCATCGCTCAATCTTGAAATGGAAGATTCCAGATCGTTGACTTCACGGAGGATTGCCGAAAGTTTCTTTATTTCTCGGTCATTTTTTGTACCGACAATCTTTTTCAGTACGGATGCAAACATAGGTCAACCTTTTTCTGCTGGGAAATACTGACTCGATTGGTCAGTTTATAGTTTACCGGCTTTTCATACACCATTTTGCTAGGATGTCAACCGTTCATCAGATAGTCCACGCCCCCCGATCCTCACCCACCGAGCGTCAAGCGAGCAGAATACGCCTCGTATTTATTCGCTTTTCACCGATTCCGGACCTTGGCGGACAACATATTGACAGCCATCATACAAGTCATGTGCCATGCACCCTTAAGTCCTCTGCTTCCGTCGAGCCGGGATGCGCCTCATAGCTGATTTCCAACCCTTGCGCCTCCTGCTCCCCGGTCCGGCGGATAAAAAATTCGACAAACAGAAGGGAATGTGAGAAAAATAGGCACATCGTTCAATGCGGGAGGAATGCCGTTCCATGGGTGACCCTTTTACCTGGGCGTCTTGACGGGATGATACCGGAGAGGAGATGAAAAGAATGTTTCAGAAGATTCTATATCCTACGGATTTTTCAGACACTTCCAAAAAGGCCCTGGAATATCTCCTCCGCCTCAGAGAGGCCGGGGCAAGGGAAGTCGTCATCGTTCATGTCGTTGACACGAGAAGCCTCCACATTCCCGAGGTCTACTCCCTCCTGGACCTTTCCCGGCTGGGAGAAAAGCAGGAAATCTCCGCACGGGAGGAGGCGGACAGAATAGCGGCACGACTCAACGAAAGGGGAATCGGCAGCCGTGTCAGGATCGAAAAAGGCATCCCCTTCAGGGAGATCCTTCGAGCGGAGGCGGAAGAGGATGTATCGATGATCGTCATCGGCTCCCACGGCATGAGCAACGTCAAGGAAATGCTCATGGGATCCGTCTCCGAGCAGGTCATCCGCAAGGCCAGAAAGCCGGTCCTCGTTGTCAAGCGTTGACAGCCCTGAACAGGATGCGCAGCGCTCAAGCGGCGCGCCTCCTGCGTCCGCTCCATCCGGGGCAACCTTTTCCTTGACATCGGAAAAAACCTGACTATCATTTGACAGTTTATATTGTGGTCTTCCCGATAACCCTTCTCTTTTCCAATTTAGCCGATCATGTTTAGAAACTGTTTACCGACAACAAACTGGATTATGCCGGACGGCAATGAGGAAGAGCGGAATCTTCTTGTCAGAGAACTCGGAATTCACTGGATTATCTCATCCATCCTGACCGGACGGCACATTCTCACCCCCGACGAGGCCCGAAAATACCTGTATCCTTCCCTCCACGACCTGCATAACCCTTTTCTCATGAAGGACATGCTCCCCGGAGTCGACCGGATGATTTCGGCTGTCTACAGGAAAGAAAAGGTGGTCGTTTACGGCGATTACGATGCCGACGGGATTACCTCCGTCGCCGTGCTGGTCAAGTTTCTCCGGGAGATCCAGGCCGACGCCGGCTATTACATACCCGATCGGATCGAGGAGGGATATGGCCTGAACCGGAAGGCGATCGACAGGATCAAGGACGGCGGTGCTTCACTGATCGTCACCGTCGATTGCGGCATTTCCGACCGCGACGAGGTTCTCTATGCCGCTTCCCTGGGGCTGGATACCATTATCCTGGACCATCACGAGGTTTCCGGGCCTCTGCCCAATGCCGTCGCCTCGATCAACCCCAAAAGGCCCGATGACACGTTTCCCCTGAAGCACCTTGCCGCCGTGGGCATCGTTTTTAATTTCCTCATCGCCCTTCGCGGGAGCCTCCGGAAGAACGGCTTCTGGCACGACAAGCCCTACCCGAATCTGAAGGAGTACCTCGATCTCGTCGCCCTGGGAACAATCGGCGACATCTGCCCCATGGTTGATGAGAATCGAATCTTTTCCCGTGTGGGCCTTGAGCTCCTTACAGAGGGCAAACGAACCGGGATCCGCGCGCTGAAAGAAATCAGCGGAATTGACGATTCGACGGTCGATTCCGAAAAGGCCTCCTTTTGCCTGATCCCCCGGATCAATGCCGCCGGCAGGGTCGGATTGCCTGGAGAGGCCGTTGAGCTGCTCTTGAGCGACTCGGTAACCGAGGCAAGGGAACTGGCCTTGAAGCTGGAAAGCTACAACCGGAAGCGGAGGGCCCTGGAGAAGGTCATCCTGGACGAAATTGTCGAACACATCGACAGCACCATCGATTCCAGCAACAGAACGTCCTTCGTCATGGCATCGGACAAATGGCACCCCGGCGTCATCGGAATTGTGGCGTCAAAAATCGCCGACCGTTACGACCGTCCGGCGATTTTGATCAGCCTGAGGGACGGCGTCGGCAAAGGATCGGGACGAAGCATCGCCAATTTCAACATTTTTCAGGGATTAAAGGAATGTGAAGACTACCTGATCTCCTACGGCGGCCACCGCTATGCGGCGGGCATTTCCATTCTTGAAGAGGATATTGCGCAATTCTCCGATCTTCTCGATGAAATCGTCCGGGAAAATGTGCAGAAGTCGGATTTCGTCTCCGCAACGTTCATTGACGCTCAATGCCACTTGAACGACATCACCCATGAACTGTTGTCCCAGATGGAGCTGCTGGCCCCCTTCGGAAGTCGGAACCCGGAGCCGGTCCTCTGCGTGAGGAATGTCAACGCCTTGTCCCCGGCCATCGTGGGCAAGAATCATCTCCGGATGCGTGTGTCCCAATCCGGTGTGTCCCGAAACTCGATCTGGTTCAGCCAGGGCCATTTTATCCGCGATCTTCACGATTCCTTCTTCGACATCGCCTTTACACCGCAGATCAACTACTGGAACGGCTCCTCGGATATTCAGTTGAAGATGAAGGATATCAAGGTCAGAGAAAACTGACGTTCACATCCCCAGCTTTTCGATGCGGTAACGCAGTGAATCGAAACTCACCTGCAGGAGCTCCGCCGCCCTTGTTTTTGAGCCGTTGGACTTTTCCAGGGCTCTCTCGATCATGTCCCGTTCGAATCGTGCCATCTCCGCACCCAGGTTGATTCCCTGATCCGGAAACGGCCCCGGGTTACTGCAGCCGTCGCCCTGATCCGCCGAGTGGCTTCCGGAAATCACCAGGTTTTCAGGGAGGATGATGTTGGACTGCTCCAGGGCCACGCTTCTTTCAATGATATTCTCCAGCTCCCGGACATTGCCCGGGAAGGAATAGTCCATGAGGAGTTCGAGTCCATAATTGGAAATATTCCGGATGCCCTTCCCGAATTCCCTGGCATATTTTTCAATGAAATACCGCGTGAGGATCGCGATGTCCTCCTTTCGTTCCCGAAGGGCCGGAATTCGCACCGGGATCACGTTGAGGCGGTAATAGAGGTCCTCCCGGAATTCTCCCTTCCGGATCATCTCTTCCAGGTTTCGGTTCGTTGCCGAAATAATCCGGACATCCACCCGGATGCTTTCCGTTCCGCCTATTCTCAGAAACGTCTTCTCCTGAACCACCCGCAGGAGCTTGACCTGCAGAACGGGGGGCAACTCTCCCACTTCATCGAGAAAGACCGTCCCTCCCCTGGCAATCTCGAAAAGGCCGGCCTTTTCCGCATAGGCGCCGGTGAAGGAACCCTTCATGTAGCCGAACAGTTCACTCTCCAGCAGGGTTTCCGGTATACCGCCGCAATTGATCGCGATAAAGGGCTTATCCTTCCGCGGACTGTGCGCATGAATAGCCTTGGCAACAAGCTCTTTGCCCGTTCCGCTTTCTCCGAGAACGAGGACATTGGCCGTCGTCTCGGCCACCTTCTTGATCAGGGTATATACCTTGCGCATCTCCCTGCTCTTGCCGATCATCTCCCCAAAGGAAGCGGCGTTTTCCATATCCCTGATAAACTTGGCGTCATCGCGCATCCGGCCATTGGATTCCAGGGCGTTGCGGATGGTCGACGTGAATTCTTCAATGTTGAAATTCTTTTCGATATAGTCATAGGCGCCTTCTTTCATCGCCCGGACGGCGGTTTCACCGGAGGCATAGGCCGTAATCAGGATGACCAGAGATTCCGGGGATATCTCCTTGACCGCCTTGAGAAACTCCAGGCCGTCCATCCTGGGCATCTTCAGATCTGTCAGGATCAGGTCATAGGAGCGCTTTCTGCACGAGGTCAGCGCTTCCGCGGCATTTGACGCACATCGGACGTCGTATCCCTCACGGGTCAGCATGATGTCGAGAAACTCCCGCATTCCCTTGTCATCATCCACCACAAGAATGGTCGCCATGTTCCCTCCCTTTGAAATATCAGGCAGCCCGGCTGTTTTCCAGAAGGTGCAGGGGGGCGTTCTGAACTTCCCGGTTCCTCGGCAGGCAGACGCGGAAAATGGCGCCCTTCCCTTTTTCGCTTTCCACCGCCAGAGTTCCCGAGCCGTTTTCAATAATCCTGCCCACAATCGCCAACCCCAGACCCGTCCCCCTTTCCTTCGTGGTAAAGAAAGGTTGAAAGATCTTCTCCATGATCTCCTTCGGGATGCCCTCTCCGCTGTCCCCGATCTGCACCTCCACGGATTCCTCCCCCGTATCGGCAGTCGCCGTGCCCGTCCCGACAGACAGGCGGCCTCCGCAGGGCATGGCCTGCAGGGCGTTGACAATCAGGTTCCACAGCACATGCTGCATTTCGGTCCTGTTTGCGCAAAGCGTGGCGCTTCCGGACAGGTTCTTCTCGACCGTGATTTTCTCCGTCCAGTCCGGAAGATAAACGAGAGATTCCAGAATCTCCTCGATCAGGTCATCCAGGTTTATCCATTCCCTGTTTCCCGCTGCCGGCCGGGCCAGGAGGAGAAAGTCCTTCATGACATTTTCGAGCTGATCTTTGCCGCGCAGCACGATCTTCATCAGCCGCTCATCCATGGGATCCAGCTTCAAATCCTTTTTCAGCATCTGGATCGAGCCGCTGATGGCGGCAAGGGGATTGCGAATTTCATGCGCAAGGGCCGCAGCCATCTCGCCGACGAAGGCGAGACGCCTGCTCTTTTCGTAGGCCGCCTCGATTTTTTTGATGTCCGTCAGATCCTGGAATATCAGGATGTGCCCGAGGTGTTCTCCCCGGCTGCCCTTGAGCACCGAGAGAGAACAGCCAAGAATCTGCTCCTCCCTTTCCCCTTTCCTGATCCTCATCTCCATCCGCCTCTCCGATCCGTTGGCCGCCGGAATCCTGGAAGAGCGCTCCTTCAGAGCATTGAACTCGGGAAATACGGATTGAACATCCCGGTTTAGAACGCTCTCCACAGACAGCCCGGATATCCTGGCCGCCGCCTGGTTGAACGATTGGATCCGCCCCTCCAGGTTGACGGTGAGGATGCCGGTGTCAATCGATTCAATGATGCTCCGATGGAGCATGCCAAGCTTGTCCAGGGCGCTCTCCTTTTCAGCCAGGAGGGTTCGGGTCGCTTTTTCCTGCTCGATGACAAAGCTGGCCAGGAAGGCGATGATGTAGAAGGAAAGGGCATGGATGCTGATCCTTGAGTACATGTAGCCGGAATTCCATGGGGTTTCCATCATCAGCTCTGAAGGGGTGCGCTCCAGAAAACCGTTGAATTCCAGGAGCAGCAGGGATCCATAGAAAAGGCTGCAGGCGGTGGCTGCGAGAAAGCCGCCCCGGCGATCGGAAAAAATCACCGTATAAATAATGACCATGGGATAAAGAACGGAATAGACGCTTCCGGCCCCGCCGGTCAGGTGAACAAGGACGGTGATCAGCAGGACGTCGCATGCCACCTGAAGACAGGCGGACACCAACCAGGATTTGACGATTTTTACGAGAAAGACATAGACAAAGGAAAGGAGATAGGTGACGAGGATCAGGCTGTAGAACGGCTGAAAACGGATTCCCGGGTGGGATGAAGTTTGCTTGAGATCAAAGAATACAAATATTCCCAGGAGAATCGTGGCGACAACGATCCGGGATAGAATCAGCCAGTGTAATCTGTGGAGAATATTTTTCTTCTGCAAGGCCGGTTTCTCTGCAGGATTCAATAAAAAGCGGCTCCTCTCTTCTCAAGGGAAAATACCGCTTCAGGATTTACTTATTCGAAGATCCCGTCGGGGAATTCTATCGTCATTGACAGTGCCAAGATCCGATAAATTCAACCGATTGGGCAGACAACCCTGACACATGCAAAGGCCTTTCCTTTTCCTTCTGGCAGCTCTGATTTCCGGCATTCTCGCCGGAGAGTTTTTTTCTCCCCCGGCATTCCACCTCCTGATCTGCCTGGTTCTCCTTCTCGCCCTTCTTCTTGCCGGCGTCCGCCTGAAAAAACCCTTTTTGATCCTTCTGGCTGTACCGGCCATCCTTTTTCTTCAGGGGAGCCTCAACATTCTGCGCTTCGAGCCCTCCTCCCCCTCTTCCGCGATCCTTTCCCTGCAGGAACGGGGAAAGAGCACGATCCTGGAGGGAATCATCTGCGAATCACCGGAATTCGCCCCGGACAAAACCAGGCTTGTCCTGCAGGCAACGGGCATCTCAGCGGGCGGCATCCACAAGCCCGTATCGGACAGGGTTCTGTTGACCGTCAAGGGACAGCAGGCGTTGAAATACGGAGACGTCATCCGCTGTGGCACCCGCCTGCACAAACCGCATAACTTCAACAATCCCGGTGGTTTTGATTATGAAAGGCGCCTGCGCTTTGAAAAGATCTCCTCTGCCGGCTTCGTCAACGACGCATCCCGGGTGATTGTGCTGCGGCATGGCCAGGGAAATCCGATACGATACTCGCTCGAAATATTCCGGGGTTACATACGCGACCTGGTTAACAGGCATGCCCCCTATCCGGAGCGGACGATTCTTGCCGCGATGATTCTCGGCAGTTCGAGGGAAATCCCGCCGCCCATCCTGGAAAAGTTCAATCTGACCGGAACGTCCCACATCCTTGCCGTTTCCGGTTTCAATGTCGGGCTGATCGCCTTGTGGACAATCATGGTGATGCGCTGGATTCTCAAGAGATCGGAATATCTTCTTCTTCGCTTTAACGTCATCAAGCTGTCCCTTGTGTCAGCATTCCTGCCGGTCCTGTTGTACGCCTTTGTCGCCGGCGCCGGCATGTCCGTTCTGCGGGCGACCCTCATGGCCATGGTGTTCATGATCGCCGTGCTCCTGGACCGTCGGCAGGACATGATCAATACCCTGTCCGCTGCGGCTGTGCTGATCCTGACGGTCTCCCCCGAAGCCCTCTTCGATCTCTCCTTCCAGCTCTCCTTCGCCGCCGTTGCCGCCATCATCCTGATGGTCCCCCTTTTCTCCGGGCATCGCCACGAGGTCCAGCCGTTGCCGCGCTCATCACCGGCGGCGCTCCGGATCAACAAAATTCAGGGCCAGGTCTGGCTGTTTCTGATCACCACGATAAGCGCCACCCTGGGAACATTGCCCATCCTGGCCTACTACTTCAACCGGGTCTCCCTTCTCGTTATTCCCGCCAATGCGGTCCTGGTTCCGATCCTCGGTCTGCTGGCCCTTCCGCTGAGCATGCTGGTCATCGCCGTCAGCCCCTTTTCAGAGCTCCTGGCCGGCCTCTTGATTTCGAGCTCCGCCTGGCTGGTCAAGGTCTCCCTTTTCCTCGTCGACTTCTTCGCCTCCCTTCCCGGGGCCTCCTTTTACGTCTGCACCCCTTCCCTCTGGCAGTTGGGGTTGTTCTATCTCCTTCTTCTCTGCGCCGTCGCGCTGATCTCTATGGACAGGAGGCAGGGCGTTCCCGGTCAGGACGAGAGAAAGCGACGGCTCCGGATTCTCTTCGTCCTCATACTGATTTCCCTTTCGGCTTCCTTGGCCTGGAAGTATCTCCGGCCTTTTCAGGACCGGGGGCTCACGGTAACCGCCATCGATGTCCATCAGGGCAATTCCGCCCTCGTCCGCTTTCCCGGCGGAAAGACGATGCTCCTGGATGGTGGTGGAGTCCCAGGTGACGGATTTGACGTCGGCCGTTCCGTGGTCGCCCCCTTTCTCTGGCACGAGGGAATTCGAAAGATCGACATCGTTGTGCTCAGCCACGCCCATGTCGATCATCTCGGTGGCCTCCCCTTTATCCTGGAACATTTTTCCGTTTCAGAAGTGTGGTCCAGCGGGGAAGGCGACGATTCGGAAGCGTATCGCCGTTTTGTGGAAATCATCCGGCGCAGGAACATCCGCCATCGGATTATAAGGGACCGGGAAACCTTCCTGAAGGTCGGAAAGGTCGGGATTGAACTTTTCAATCCGGGAATAAGGAGCCCCTCCGGTGGAAATCTCAACGAAAAGTCCCTGGTCATGAGGCTGACCTATGGAACAGTGCACCTGCTGTTCACCGGCGACATATCGGCTGACGAGGAGAAGCATCTTCTCAGCCGCTCATCGGATCTCCGCAGCGCGGTCCTGTTTGTCCCACATCACGGGAGCCGCTCATCGAGCAGTCTTCCTTTCCTGAACGCCGTACAGCCGCAGATTGCCGTGATCAGCTGCGGTCCTGACAATGTCTTCGGCTTTCCCCATGGGGAAGTTCTGGCGAGATACCGGAGTGCCGGGGCCAGGATCTTCCGCACGGATAAGCAGGGGGCGGTCACCGTGTCGACGGACGGAAAAAAACTGCTGGTGAAAGGGTTCAGGAAGGAGTAGAAAACCACCGTTGTTCATGAGGCAAAATGACATAATTTCATTGTCATCCAATACGTTCTATGTTAAGCATCTTGGCCTTAAAATAAGGCTGGGTAGAGTTTATAAAAATGGAAATCATTACGGCAGTTAAAGGGTTTAAGGATATTCTGCCCGAGGAAACGGAAAAGTGGCGCTTCGTGGAGAACGTCGCCAGGGAAGTTTTTTCCCGTTTCGGGTTTAGGGAAATCCGCCTGCCCGTCCTGGAAAAAACCGACCTTTTCAAGAGGGGAATCGGCGAATCCACGGACATCGTTGAAAAGGAAATGTACACCTTCCTGGACCGTGGGGACGAGTACCTGACCCTGCGGCCGGAGGCAACGGCCTCCGTTATCCGGGCCTACCTGGAGCACTCGCTCCACAATGCCCAGGCGGTAACGCGGCTTTTTACCATCGGCCCCATGTTCCGCCGCGAACGGCCTCAGAAAGGCCGGTTCCGGCAGTTTCACCAGATCGATGCGGAACTGCTGGGCCTCGATGATCCCCGGGCCGATGCGGAAATCATCCTCATGCTCATGCACTTTCTCGACCGAGTCGGCCTGAAGAAGGTCAGCCTGGAGCTGAATTCCCTGGGGTGTTCGTCCTGCCGTCCCGCGTTCAGGAACGTCATTACGGAATTTCTTCAGGGAAAGGAGGCGGGACTCTGCGACGACTGCAAGCGACGCCTGGGCACCAACCCCCTCCGGGTTTTCGACTGCAAGTCGAAAGAGTGCCAGGAGATCATTCGCGGCGCGCCTCACCTCGGCGACTTTCTCTGCGGAGACTGCCGGGAGCATTTCGGAAAGGTGACTTCCGCCCTGGAGGAATTCGCCATACCCTACACGGTGAATCCCGGAATGGTCAGGGGGCTGGATTACTACACGAAGACGACCTTCGAAGTCACAACGGAGCATCTGGGCTCCCAGAATGCCGTGGTCGGCGGCGGCCGCTATGACCGCCTTGTCCAGGAACTGGGCGGCCCGGATATCCCCGGCATTGGATTTGCCGTCGGGTTTGAACGGCTGCTTGCCCTTTTGGAGGTGCCGGAGTCCGCTTCTGCGCCCCCACCGGACATCTTTCTGGCCTCCCTGGGGGAACAGGCCCGGAATTTGGCCTTTACCCTGTGCAATCAATGGAGATTGAAAGGGATTTACGCAGAGCAGGAATTTTCGTCTAAAAGCCTTAAAAGCCAGATGAAAAAGGCGGGTCGGTTGAACTGCTCCTATACGCTGATACTTGGGGACAGGGAAATCGAAGAACGGAAGGTCGAGCTGCGGGACATGAAAACCGGAACTCAGCAGACCGTTTCCCTTGATGATCTGGATCAGCACATTCTGAATCTTATAAAAGAGAGGTAACGACCTTTGTCGGATTTTCTAACGACCATGAAGAGAACGCATTACTGTGGACATCTGGGCACCAATCAACTCGATTCGGAAGTCATTCTCATGGGTTGGGTGCACCGCCGCAGGGACCACGGCGGGGTCATTTTTGTGGATTTTCGAGACCGTGAAGGCCTTGTTCAGATCGTCTTCAACCCGGAATTCAGCCCCGATGCCCACCGCGAGGCCCACAAGATCCGCAGCGAATATGTCCTGGCCGTCCGGGGAACGGTTCGCGGTCGTCCTGAAGGAATGATCAATCCCGACATGAAGACGGGAGCCATCGAGGTGATGATCGAGGAACTGGAAATCCTCAACGAATCGCAGACCCCACCTTTCAGCCTCGAGACGGACAGCGACATCTCGGAGAACGTCCGGCTCAAGTACCGTTACCTGGATCTGCGCCGACCGCATCTGCAGAAAAACATCATGCTTCGGAGTCGGGTGGCGGCGGAAGCGCGCCAATATTTCCAGGAAGAGGGCTTTATTGAAATCGAGACCCCCTTTCTCACCAAAAGCACCCCGGAAGGCGCCCGGGACTATCTGGTCCCCAGCCGGATCAACAAGGGGAGCTTCTACGCCCTTCCCCAGTCGCCGCAGATCTTCAAACAGCTGCTCATGGTGTCCGGCTTTGACCGGTATTACCAGATCGTCAAATGCTTTCGTGACGAAGACCTCAGGGCGGATCGCCAGCCGGAATTTACGCAGATCGACGTGGAAATGTCCTTCATTACGGAGAACGACATCATCGAAATCATGGAAGGCCTGATGGCGCACCTCTTCTCGCGCTGCCTGAACCGGCAGGTCTCCCTCCCCTTCCCCCGCCTTTCCTATGCGGAAGCCATCAGCCGCTTCGGCAAGGACAACCCGGATGTCCGGTTCGGTCTTGAACTCCGGGACCTCACCGATATCCTGGCCAATACGGGATTTACGGCATTCCGTGATGTGGTCGCCGCCGGCGGCGTCATCAAGTCCATCCGCATCCCCGACGGGAAGCGCCTCTCACGGAAAGATCTTGATGATCTCCAGAATGTTGTCGCCATCTACGGGGCCAGGGGGTTGGCCTGGGCCCGGATCACCGCCGAGGGATGGACGTCACCGATCTTCAAATACCTGACGGCGGAAGAAGTTTCCAAGATCAATTCGAAAATGGAGGCCGCTGAAGGCGACGCCCTGGTTTTTGTCGCCGATACGCCTGCCGTGGTGACCGATTCCCTCGGGAACCTGCGGGCTCATCTCGCCAGAAAGCTCAATTTAATCGACCCCGACCAGTTTGCCTTCGTCTGGATCACCGAGTTTCCCCTCATGGAATTCAGCGATACGGAAAAGCGCTACGTCTCAACCCACCACCCCTTCACGTCCCCGGTCCCGGAGGATGTTCCGCAGCTTCGGGAGAACCCGGGCAGAGTGCGGGCCCGGGCTTACGATCTCGTCCTCAATGGCTCCGAGGTTGGTGGAGGAAGCATCCGGATCCACAGAAAAGAGATCCAGTCTCTCATCTTTGAGGCCCTGGGCCTCCAGAGCGAAGAGGTCCGCACCAAATTCGGATTTCTCCTCGATGCCCTGGAATATGGAACGCCGCCCCACGGGGGGATCGCCTTCGGGCTGGACCGGCTGATCATGATGATGACGGGTGCGGAATCCATTCGCGATGTGATCGCCTTTCCCAAGACCCAGAAGGCTACCTGCCTGATGACGGACGCTCCTTCCAAGGTAAGCATCGAACAGCTGATGGAATTGTCCCTCAAAATTGTCTAGAATTATTACGATTGACATCCAATAATAACCTCTTATATTTTAGAATATAAGTGCATGGAGAACTGTCTCTGCAGAGAGACTTTTATGATTTGGAGTTTAAGACATGGCAAAATGGAATCCCGAAAAAAGAGTCCTGAATCACCAGCATACCCGGTTCTGGCGCTTCGAGCTGCGGGATGTGGACGAACCGAATCTGCAGAAGGAAGTCTTTCCCTATGAAGAGGTCAGCCGGATCGACTTCGACCATCGGATTATTCCCATTCAACCGGCCGAAGAAATTTTCATTACCGATACGACCTTCCGGGATGGGCAGCAGGCTCGGCCGCCTTACACCGTCCAGCAGATCGTCGACCTCTATTCGCTGATGAACCGGCTGGGCGGAGAGAACGGGATCATCCGCCAGACGGAATTTTTTCTCTACAGTAGGAAGGATAAGGAAGGCGTCGCCCGATGCCAGGACCTTGGACTCCGCTACCCGGAGATCACCGGCTGGATCCGGGCGGCCAAGGAGGACATCCCCCTGGTCAAAGAGGCCGGCTTGAAGGAAACGGGGATTCTGACCTCCGTTTCCGATTATCATATCTTCCTGAAATTGAACAAGAAGCGCAGTGAAGCCCTCAACGATTACCTTGACATCGTCAGAGCCATTCTCGACACAGGGATTGTTCCCCGCTGCCACTTTGAGGACATCACCCGGGCCGATATCTACGGCTTCTGCATCCCCTTCGCCCTCGAGCTGATGAAGCTCCGGGAGGAAAGCGGCATCGACATCAAGATCCGCCTCTGCGACACCATGGGATACGGGGTGACCTATCCGGGGGCCTCGCTGCCCCGCAGCGTTGACAAGCTGGTCCGGGCCTTCATTGACGATGCAGGCGTCCCCGGGCATCTCCTGGAATGGCATGGCCACAATGATTTCCACAAGGCTCTGATCAACGCGACCACCGCCTGGCTCTACGGCTGCAGCGCCGCCAACTCCACCCTCCTCGGGCTTGGTGAGCGGACGGGCAATCCGCCCATCGAAGGGCTGATCATGGAATACATCGGCCTCATGGGAGGGACCAACGGGATCGATACGACGGTCATTACCGACATTGCTCAGTATTTCCGGAATAAGATCGATTTCAAGATTCCGGCCAATTTCCCCTTCGTCGGTTCGGATTTCAATGTGACCCGGGCGGGCGTTCATGCCGACGGCCTCATCAAGAACGAGGAGATCTACAACATCTTTGACACGACCAAGATCCTGAAGCGTCCCATCGTCCCGATGGTGACCGACAAGTCCGGAAAAGCGGGCATCGCCTACTGGATTAATTCGCACTTCGGCCTGACCGGCGACAGCGCCATCGACAAGCGGCATCCGGGAATTTCCAAGATCAACAAGTGGATCAACGAGGAATACGAAGACGGGCGCATGACAACGATCTCTTCCGAGGAGCTGGAAGCGAAGGTCCGCAAATATCTGCCGGAACTCTTCATGTCCGATCTCGAACGGATCAAATTCCAGGCTGCGGAGGCCGCCATTGCCGTCCTTCGCAAAATCATCGACGATCCGGCTATGAAGACCATGAAGCCCGAGCTTCAGGAGCCCGTGATGCAGCGGTTTATCGAAGAGTATCCTTCGATCCAGTTCGCCTATGTCGTCGACATGAACGGAAAGAAAACCACTAAGAACATCACGAATTTCGTCGATCGGGCCAAATATGAGAATTACGGAGTCGGCACGGACCAGTCCGACCGCGAGTGGTTTATCGAACCGATGCGTAAAGGAAAACTGCACGTCACGGATTTCTACATCTCCAAGATGACCGGCGCCCTTTGCTTCACCGTTTCCGAACCTATTACGGACGACAACGACGAGATGGTGGGGATTTTCGGCGTGGACATCAAGGTGGAAGACCTCGTCAAGGAACCGGAGTATATCGCCGAAGCGACCCAGATCGCCCTGAAGGCGGAGTATGACGCAAAGTACAAGTCCGATCGCTGGATGTAGCTTAAATTCAACAGCGGCGGCCGGATCGATTCTTTTCGCGTCCCCTCACTTCTCCAGGGTAAGCTTGACGAGATGCCAGCGGCCTTTTTCCGGTTCATAGCGAAGGACGCATTCATAATTCTTCCGCTGAATGGCTCCTTCCCAGGTTCTGGCTTCTACATAGGAGTTTACGGTGTATTGGTCGTTTTCTCCCTTGGTCACCCTTGTTTGAGCAGGTGATGGAAATTGTGCCGTCCATGGCGCTTTCAACTTTCTCATGATGAATTGCTGGGACACCTGAACGGCTTCTGTTTCCCGATCCTGTTTGGAGGATGTTGCGGCAAATTTTCCACTGTGAATGATCGAAAATACAATGACAAACAAGACGACCCCGATGGCGGAAAAGGCAATCCCTCGCAGGTACCTGGATATCCCCCCTGAAGAAGGCCTGATAGGGCTTCCGCATTGGGGACAGGCCGTGGATCCGCTGTCTGTCTCTTTTCCGCATTGACTGCACGTACGAATGGACATCTGCCCCCCGCTATGAACACCCGCGTTTTTCAGAGTTCCTCTTCCCCCACGCTTTCCTTTGCCGTTGCGGGAAAACGAATCAACAGATACGCGGTTTCTTACAAGCACCTTGCAGCTTCTGTGAACGGTGCCCTGACGATCTTCAAATAGCACGGGAGCTCTGGAAAGGCAACGATTTGACAGAAGATTACCAGTGCTCCTCGTTGAGGATGGTTTTTTTGAGCAAAAAACATCTTTCATCCAGATTTTTAAGGGCAACGAGGTATTTTATTTTTGTATATGGCGGATTAAGCCCCATGATTGAATGTGATGTCGCTATCGTCGGCGCAGGTCCGGCAGGATGTTCGGCTGCCCGCGAATGCACCCGAAGGGGATTGAAAGCAGTCATTCTGGAGAAGAAAAGAATCCCACGCCACAAGGCATGCTCGGGTATCCTCGTGCCGGATTCAATCAGAACTCTTTCGGAACATTTTGGCGACATGGCACAGGATGTCTTCGCCTCCCCATCTCACGTCCATGCCATGCGGATGCATTTTCCGAGCGGCAACGCGGGAGATATACCAATCCAGGGATTGATGATTTGGCGGGATCGTCTAGATGCATGGTTGTGCAAGTCTTCACAGGCAGTAGTTCTTGATGAAACAAAGATGCTCTCCTTTAAAGAGGGCATTGATGGCGTCGATCTCCTCTGCATCAAATCGAATGGAGAGCTTCTTGAAGTTCACAGTCGAATACTGATTGCCGCTGATGGCGGTGCGTCACGCACGGTGAAGCAAATTGATCCGTCATTAACGGCGAAATTGACCTGGTATGTTGCCCTGCAGGAAACCTATGCCTGCGAGTGTCATCTTGAGCCCGGTTTATTCCATTTTTTTGCCTTTCCTGGAATTTCTTTGTACCCATCCGCTTATGTCAAAGACGGCCTGCTGGTGATGGAAGTTGTGGCCCAGCCGAAAGACAAGGCCACCTCGGCCATGGCCAGATTTAAGGAACATCTTTGGAGGCGAATCGGCATCCAACAGGCGTGTTTGATTAGGCGGCTCGGGTGCAGGGTCACTTATGCAGCGCCAAAGGGATTGTTTTGTTTCGGTTCAGAGCGCATCCTCGTTTCCGGAGAGGCAAGCGGGCTTTTGAATTTCTTCGGCGAAGGTATTTCATCTGCCTTGGCATCGGGCAGGATAGCTGGGAGTGTTTCCTTCGAGAGCATTCGTCAAGGGGTATCCCCGGGGCGGCTTTATCGACAGGAAATTGAGACAGAAAAAAGAAAGACGGTGAGCACGTTCAATTACAAGACGCTTCTTTTCCAAGAGGGCAACGCTTTCAACTTCAAAAAGGGTTTGCAGGTGCTGAATTGGAGGGAACGTGTCAGATTATCAAAGAATCTGTTGAAGTGGTTTCTGGCGGTAAAGGGATAAAAGCCCTTCGTTACTTTGGATCTCGACTGCCTAGAGGCAAAAGCTGGCCGATGCCCATGACGATGATCCGGGCCGGATCGGTGTCGCTGAATTGCGCGGCCTTGGAAAGCGCAGAAGGCGCCTGCCCGACCGGTTCGTCTCCCAGCCGGAAGGTACCCCATTGGGTCGGGATGAAGTAACGTGCTTCCAGGTCGCGGAATGCATCGAGGGCCTCCCGGGCATCCATATGGGCATAATACATGAACCAGCGTGGGTGATAGGCGTTGACGGGCAACAGGGCGTAATCAATGCCGGGATAGCGGCGTCCGATTTCCCGATAGCCGATAAAGTATCCGCTGTCGCCGCCGTAATAGATTTTCCTGTCGGAACTCACCAGCAGAAAACTCGCCCATAGGGTGGTATTAGTGTTTTGCGTGATCCTTCTCGACCAGTGCTGGGCGGGAAGGCAGACGACCTGGCAGCGGTCGCCGCAGGAAACCGTTTGCCACCAGTCCATTTCCACCACGTCCTGTTTTCCTAGGCCATTCATCAGAGCCTTGAGTCCCAGGGGGACATAGATCCGAGTGTCGGCGGGGAGACGTCGGATGCTTTCGGAATCGAGATGATCGTAATGGCTGTGGGAAATCAGCACGTTTTTCTTTCCGGGCAGGGCCGCAAACACATCAAGGGAAAGACCGGGCGGGGTTTTCCGTTTCGGCAGCAGTGCCCGCTCCGAAAAGATCGGATCGGTAATCCAGTATGCCCCATCGATTCTGATCAGAAACGAGGAATGACCGATCCAGGCGATAAAATCGCCCGGTGTTGACCGGATCCGATCAGAGAGGTCCAATAAAACATCGAGAAGCTCCTTTTCCTCCTCCGGAGCATAGAGGGTCCTTTCGGAGAGCTGCCAGCGTAGGAAATCACGGAAACCCTTCTCCATGGGCATCCAGGGATTGAAATAGCGTCCGTCTTCCCGATGCGGGGCATAGAGAAGCGCCGGGTCTGCAGACTCCACTTGCGCCCACCACCTCTGTTCATCGAAGGGCCTGACAGGCAGCAAGCAGGAAGCCAGCAGCAGGGCCTGCAAAAGGATCGCAGCCGCAGAGACCGTTTTTCGATTAGAAACGTTCATGCGCTCAGATGGGCTGATTCGATGTGGTTTCCCTGCCCCATTTCTTCTTTTCCTCCTTCCTAAAGGATCCCGAAACAGGTCGTTTGGCTTAGCGGTGATCAACGGGCCTCCTGACTTCCGATCAGCGGCAAGACGTTCTCGGCGCTGAAATAAACGACCAGACGGTCCTTGACGTTTTAACGGGAATAATCGCACTACCATCAGATCTCCGGAATGAGCTCCTCCTTCTGCTCTTGTTTCAGTTTTTTCAGATAAATCTTCTTGCCGGACCATCCCCCTCCCGCCTCCATGAAAAGGAAGCGACCTGTTCGTTTGATTTGAGGTTCTCGAATGTTGACTCTTCAGATCAAGGACCTTATATTTGAAGCAAATCTATGTCAATTCAGCCGGCAAAGGTTATTTTGGTAATGACAACCGAAAATTGACCACCTGTGATAATCGAATTTTGACCACCCAGAGCAGTGTTTATACTTTGGGATGACGGGCAGGTCATCCCCTGTCTTTCTTATTGATC
>MVRU01000016.1 GCA_002067745.1 Syntrophus sp. PtaU1.Bin005 | reverse complement strand
CAACTGTCTGGCCCCCCTCGCCAAGGTCGTTCACGACAACTGGGGAATCCTGGAAGGGCTCATGACCACGGTGCATGCCATGACCGCTACCCAGAAGACCGTTGACGGGCCTTCCATGAAGGACTGGCGCGGTGGCCGCGCCGCCGGCTTCAATATTATCCCTTCGTCGACGGGGGCGGCAAAAGCCGTGGGTTCGGTGATCCCCGAACTGAAAGGAAAGCTCACCGGCATGGCGTTCCGCGTCCCCACGATTGACGTTTCCGTGGTGGATCTGACCTGCCGTCTTGCCAAGCCGGCTACCTACGAGGAAATCAAAGCCGCCATGAAGGCCGCTTCCGAAGGGGAGCTCAAGGGAATTCTTGGATACACGGAGGATGAGGTCGTATCGAGCGATTTCATCGGTGAAGAGCGAACCTCCGTCTTTGACGCCAAAGCCGGGATCGCCCTTTCCGACACCTTTGTCAAGCTCGTCGCCTGGTACGACAATGAATGGGGATATTCCAACAAACTTCTCGATCTCCTGGTTCATGTGGCCGGCAGATAAGGCCCCGGGGGATGAAGAGCACCGCAGGAGGAACGGTCTTCCAGGCCGTTCCTCTTTCTTCGTTTCAGGTTCATAGAAAACGATGCCTGTCCGTCTGATGGTTGTTGATGACGACGCCGTGGCCTGCGAATTCCTTCAGGAGGCCCTGCGGCGAACCGGCTACGATGTGGAGACCCGCACATCCGCCCGGGATGCCCTGAAGGAGGATCTGTCCCGCTACGATCTGATCATCTCCGATATCCGGATGCCGGATATGGACGGCCTGCAGCTGCTGCGCCGGATACACGAGAAGTGGCCCGCCCTTCCCGTGATTCTCATGACGGCCTTCGGATCGCTGGAAAGCACGATGGAGGCCCTGCAGCTGGGGGCATGGGATTACATCAGCAAGCCCTTTTCTCCGGAAGCGATCCGCAGCATGGTGAAGAAGGTCCTGGGCATGCGGGAGCTGCAGCGCCACCGCGGTTCAGGAAATGCGGCGGTAAAGGAGGAGCCCCGGCTCATCGGTTCCTCCGCCACGATGGTGGAGTTCTACAAGCAGTTGGTTCGGGTTGCCGATGCCTGGGCCAGTGTGCTCATTGAAGGAGAGAGCGGAACAGGCAAGGAGCTGACGGCTCGCTCCCTCCACCAACTGAGTTCCCGGAGGGACAAACCTTTCGTGGTGGTTCATTGCGGGGCCATTCCGGATACGCTTCTCGAGTCCGAGCTCTTCGGCTATGAAAAGGGGGCCTTTACGGGAGCGGATACCCCCCACCGCGGGCTTCTCGAATCCGCGGAAGGCGGAACCATCTTTCTCGATGAGATCACGGAAATGTCCACCGCCCTGCAGGCAAAACTGCTCCGTTTCATGCAGGACGGGGAAGTGCGCCATCTGGGCGGACACGGGGTCCGCCGGATTCAGGTCCGCGTCGTCGCCGCTGCCAACCGCCATATCGATGAAGAGACCGCCCAAGGCCGCTTTCGCGCAGACCTGCTCTATCGGTTTGTCGTCCGCCTCCACATGCCCCCTCTCCGGGGTCACAAGGAGGATATCCCCCAGCTCATGGAATCCCTGCTGAAAAAGATGGGCTATCCGACGGTGAGAATTTCCGATGAGGCCATGGAATGCCTGATGGCCTACGACTGGCCGGGAAATGTGCGGGAGCTGGGGAATGTTCTTCATCAGACGCTCCTGCTGTCTCCGTTCCTCGTCATTCTGCCGGAACACCTGCCGGAGCGGATCCAATTGAAGAAGGGCAGCCAGGAGGAATCGGGAGCGGCCCTGACGCCCCTGGAAGGGGCGGAGCGTGGGCAGATCCTTCAGGCCTTGAAGACGACGGAGTGGAATCAAAGCCGCGCGGCGGCGCTTCTGGGGATCGATCGCAAGACGCTGCGGACCAAAATTCAGCGCTATGGATTTGTCCGGGAAAAGTATCCCTGATCGCGGGTCACTGCGGCTTGGAGACGATGGGGAAGAACAGGGTGATCGTCGTTCCCTCTCCGGGCAGGCTTTCAATTTCAATCGACCCGGCGTGGGCCTTGACGATGTCCTGGACGATGGCCAGTCCCAGACCGCGGATTCCCTCGCCCGGATGGGTGCTGAAGAAAGGTTCGTAGATCCTTTCCATCATCTCCGGAGGGATCCCCGACCCGGTGTCTGAAACGGTCAGGGCAATCGCCTGGCGTTCGGGGGACACCCGGGCTGAAAGGGCCAGTCTGCCCCCGTGGGGCATGGCCTCCAGGGCGTTCTGGATCAGGTTGAACAGGGCCGTTTGAACCCGGTAGTGATCGACGTGCAGAGGCGGGATGTCCCCGTCGGTTTGAACGTCCAGTTCAACGTCGGATTTCGCGAGGATCGGCTCGATCAGCGGCAGGGTATCATCCAGGATGGCCTGGATGGTCAGGGATTCGAAATGCGGTTCCGGCGGGCGGGTCGCCCGGCGGACGTTCTGGATGACCGAATTGAGCCTCTGCGTCTGCTGCAGGATCAGCTCCAGCTTGCGGGAAACATCCGGCGGCCAGTCCTTCCGCTCCAGAAGGAGCTGCGTGATGCCTGCCACGGAATGCAGGGGGGTTCCCATGTCATGGGCGAGTGTGGCCGTCAGGTATCCAAGGGCCTTCAACTGCTGAAGCTGGTTGACCTGGCTCTGCAGGTGGACGACCTTGAGGGTGGCTTCTTTGACCCGCAGCTCCAAACCCTCTGTCAATTCCTGATTCTGGCGGATGAATTTTTCTATCTCGTCGGCCATGACGTTGAAGTGGTCCGCCAGTTGCCCCCATTCATCCAGGGAGTGGATTGGGATTCGCTTGGCCTGTTTTCCTGTGCGGAAGTCGTCGATGATTTCAATGATCCGGCGGAGGGGCCTGCCGATCAGAAAGCCGTAGCTCGTTGCCGTCAGGAGGACGATGGCGGCGAGCAGCCCCAGCGAACTGAAAAAAAGCATCCATCGGGCGCGGGCGAGGATTTCCCTGTCGGATTGCGAAAAGAGAATAACCCCGACCATGGTTTGAGCCGCGTGACCTTTTTCCCGCGGAATGGGATAAAGCAGTCCCACGGCAGGTCCTGTCTCCGTCTTCAGGGTGTAATGGCGCTTCGCCTTTTTTTCCGCCGTTTCGTTGATGAGATGCTCAGGCCATTCATAAGCGACCCGTCCGGCTCCGGCGACATAATCAATGTCCTCCCTGGACCGGGAAATGATGTCGATGCGGGCCAGCCGGACATCCGTCGAGATATGCTCCTCCAGGGCTGAATCCAGGGCGGACAGACCCCGCCGGGTGGGAAAGCGCTGGTAAAAGGTGCTTAACGTTTCTGCAATACCGTCAAGTTTTTTGTACTGCTGTTCCGTCAAAATCCTCTCCAGCATGCCGAGCTGCATCCATCCCCAGAAGGCCATGGTGACGGCAAGACCGCAGAGGGTGACGATCATCATTCGCGTTTTCAAGGTCATGGCATTCGATTACCCGAAATATCCCGCAGGAGGGTTTTTTCCGTCCCCCGTCCCTTTTTCTCTATGCCTATTACAGCAAAACCCCCGGAGTTTCATGTAAAAAAAGAGGCACGAGGGGAAATGTTCCCTCGTGCCTCCTGAGCGCGTCAACTTCAGTTCGAAGAGCTTATTTTGCGGCGGGGACGGCTTCAGCCGGAGCAGCCTTCTCTTCAGCAGGTTTCGCGGCCTTCTTGGGGGCCTTCTTTGCCTTGGCCTTCTTGGGGGCTGCCTTCTTGACTTCCTTCTTCGCCGCTTCGGGTTTCGCCGCTTCAACCTTCGCCGGCTCTTCCTTTACGGGCGCGGCAGCCTTGTCAGCTGCGAATGCCGATGAGCAGAACAGGAAAACCAGACCAACCGCAAATACCATAGCCTTCTTCATTTTATCCTTCTCCTTTTCACTTTTTTATTTGCCGCCTCCTCATGGGGACAGCGTTATTTCCATGAGAATCTCATGGATTATCTCACTTTGCGACGCCGGATCCCTTCGCGGGCGGAATATCCGGCTCCTCTTTTTCGCCGGGCTGCAGGATCTTTTTCAAAGGCTTTGCCCTTCGCTGCAGCGTGATCTCCCTCAAGACGTTTTTATCACCCCGGGTGATGTAGCGGACGACAACCTTATCGCCGATCTTGAACTTTGTAATGGGTTTTTCTAACGTGAATTCAAACGTTTCTACTGTTCCTTTAACGGAGCGCTCGATTTTCAGCAGGGTGTCCGTAACCTCCACGACCCTGCCCGTCGTTTTCATCTTGACGGTCTTCAGGGATGTCCCCTTGATGTGTTCGGATTCCGAAGAACCCGGGACTGCCTGGTCACCGGCAAACGCCGCGGCGCTGACAAGAAAGGCCAAGCCGATGATCCATACAGCCAATCTCTCCATGTTCGGGGTGTCTCCTTCCATCAAGTTTGTTCGCCATGCTGCATCGTATGTGCCATGTTCAAGAGACAAACAAAATAATTGTTAAGGGTTGAATTTTTATGGGGAATCGAGAGAAGCTTCAGGAGGGCGGATCGGGAAATGGTCCGGAAATTGATGAATTTTTCTCCACTTCCTGGGGAATAACGAATCAGGGACGTTCCTGGCGGTGCCTCTTTTCAGAAATCCAGCGGTAGATCAGGCAATGGGTAAAAAAGAAAACCGCCGCAGCCCCTCCCTGTACGATCAGGCTTCGACCGATTTCCCGGACCTCCTTCTGCCGACGTGCCTTTGGGTCCGCAAGATAGATTCCAAGAAGGCCGCGGTTGATCAGCCGGTGAAAGGGGGCGTCCGGAAGATCCGATACGCTTTCATCCGCGCGGATACAGAAATGCTTCAGGCGCCGTTCCATTTCCTTCGCGTCCGGGTAAAAGGAGCAGAAATTCAAATCTCCGCCATGGCGGTCTTCCTCCTGATCGATCAGATAGTCCAGAAGAATGTGCAGCCCCTGAACCCAGGGAAAATAGGCACTGGCGATGCGTTCGGCACGATCCCGGTCAAAATTCCGCTGAAAGGCGGAAGCGGTGAGGCAGAAGATTCCCAGAGTCGATCCCGTGCAGGCGGAAAACTCGTACCAGGTCATTTGAGTCTGATATTCCGGGTGGTTCAGAAACATTTGATTCAGCCGCCGGACCCGCTGATCCTTCCGGACATGCTTATGCACCTGCAGCTCCCGGTAATGGCCCGCGAGGCTGTGCAGAAACGGGGCAATGAGGGGGTATGCGGAAAGATTTCCCAATACCTCCTGGCAGGTTGTAACGAGGGCGGCCAGGTATCCCCCGTCGTTTTGCTCCCGGTGCAGGGCATAGTAATCGTCCAGGGAAGACGCGGGAGTCAGCGCGTGCAGCATGGACCGGTGAAGCATGCGGAAGTCTTCGGGATTGAGTGACGTACTGCGGTCGCAGAGGTTGTCCAGGTAGTCGCTGATGGTCTGGTAGGCAATGATGAACCGGAGGGTTTCGTCAAAGTGAGGACCGGCCAACAGGGCATAGATGGAGCCGCCCTCACAGTGAAACGCCTTGGTCGTGATGCTCATGAGGGCCTGCCGGCGCAGTTCGGTATCCGGGATGGCCTCGGCGAACCGCCGCCAGCCATCCAGGTAATGATGGACACGGGGTCGGACCTGCAGAAAAATTTTTGTGATCAAGGTGGTGAGACGGGCTGGAACCTTCAAAAGCCTGCTCCTCTAGACTGGGAGTGCGGAACCGGGTGGACCGGCTCGGAACCCGGGCCGTCGAAAGCCTGCATGGCTTCAAGCCGCAATGCCTCGCCTCTTCCCTTGTACTTGGGTGAATAATGAAAAAGGGAAAGGCGTTTGGCCGCCGCCCGCCGCGCCAGAAAGCCCGCCTGACGGGCGGTCAGATGATACTTCCCCGTCGCCTTTTCAAGATCTTCATGGAGGAAGGTCGCTTCGATGAACAGGTGATCGGCGGAATCGGCCAGGGCGAGAATGCGGCCCACATTTTCGGAACTGAAGACGGCGTCCGTCACGTAGCAGATCCGCTGTCCCCGGGATATCCGGACCGCTTTTTCCTTCAGGAACCCCAGGGGAAAGGTCCGCCGATCCGTCGGCCTGTCCCCGGATTTGCTCCAGATCCCGATGGGGTAATCGTCGGGTCTGCCCTGCAGGATCGCTTCCTTGAGATCCATCAGCCATGGGCCTGTGGGGAGGCCAAGGCCCTCGAGGCCGTTTTTCAGGATGTTCAGCCGGCTTTTTTCTTCGAATCGGAAAGCCAGGCAGGGAATGAGATGATCAAGCAACGTGCAGCGGACGGTAAAAAACGTCTCTTCCGTGAGGGGGGCGGATTCGGGGAGGTCTTCTTCCGTGACCGGCTCGGGGCGGAAAGCGGTTCTGCAGCGATAGAGGCGGGATCGCCGGCTGAGGGGAGAGATTTCCGTAGCCAGAAGTTCGAAGTTGTTGGAGTAATTTTCCACGAGGTTCCACGTGTAGCCCTGCAGCTTGCTTTCAACCTGGCAGAGGAAGCCGGGGGGGCCGAAGAGATGAATCCGCTGGTTTCTTCCCAGGCAGATTCTCAGGATTGTATCGAATCCGATGAAATGGTCCACATGCGTGTGAGACACGAAAATATGCCCGACTTTGAGAATTTCCCGGGGGGCCAGGCCGTGAAGATCCCCGAGATCGAAGAGCACGGACTTCTGGCGGTATTTGCATTTGATCAGGACGGCGGGATCCCCGAACGGATCGTTGACCAGCATGGCGGAATACACGGGCGCAGGCTTTCGTGATGGGATGCCGGGGCATCAGGTGATTTTTGCAAAAATCCGTTCAAAGAAGCTTTTCTTTTCTTTGGGGAAGTAGATCGGGCCTTCATAATCCACAATCAATCGTCCGTCGAGGTGATCGATCTCGTGCTGGGCGATGCGGGCGAGAAAATCCTCGTACCGTTTGCTGATCCGGTTGCCCTTGATGTCGTAGGCCCGCACCTTGATTTCCGGGAAGCGGTAGACCTCGACCTGGACTTCCGGGCAGGAGAGGCAACCCTCCGCCCCCTTGACGGGTTCCCCCCGCGTCTGTGTAATGCGGGGGTTTATGAGCAGGTCATAGTCCCTTTCCTTCCTGGACCAGTGCTCTTCATCAAATCCCTTGTTGCGGAATATGACGATCTTTCTGTTGATTCCAATCTGCGGTGCCGCCAGCCCCAGGGCGCCTTCGAGCTCGAGAAAGGCTTCAACCAGGGTTGAAATCTGCTCCCTGGCTTCAGGGGTCAGGGGGAGAGGAACGTCTGAGGATGGTGTGCGCAGGATGCGCGTCTCCTCATCGGTGAGGGAGATGTCGTCCCAGAGGGTCAGCACTTTGTGATTCTGCGGTTTCATGGACTGCCTCGAATAATGTTCTCGAAGGATTTCATATAACATTTCACGACAACCATTTCAAGGATTGTCATGGCGACAATATTCTTGATAATCTTTTTTCGATCTGTTAGCGTTTTGCCTCTTGCGGAAGAGGGGTGTTTTTCTCCCCTCCAAAAGAAACGTCAGCAAACCGGAAAATAAACGTGATCCCATCCATTGTCGGTTATATGGCCCGGCGGAACTTTTCGCGGGTTATGCGCTTCCAGGAGGGCCGGAAGCCTTTCCTGCCCGCCGTGTCGTCGGGCGAGCCCCGCCTCCTGTATCTTCATGTCCCCTTTTGCGAACGCCTCTGTCCCTATTGCTCCTTCAACCGCTTTGTCTTCGAAGAGGGGCGCTGCCGGGAATATTTCTCCGCTCTGCGCAGCGAAATCCGCCTTTACAAGGAGAAGGGCTACCGCTTTGGCGGCGTCTATGTCGGCGGCGGGACGCCCACGATCCTGCCGGATGAGTTGGAGGAAACCCTGGAGCTGGTCCGCCGGTGTTTTTCCATCCGGGAAGTGTCGGTGGAAACCAATCCGAACCATCTGACCCCCGAGCGCCTCGACCGGCTGAGCCGGATGGGAATCAACCGCCTTTCCGTGGGCGTCCAGAGTTTCAATGATGGGCTGCTGAAGGCCATGGACCGCTATGACAAATACGGCAGCGGCGCCGAGATCATGGAAAGGCTTCAACTGGCGCAGGGGCGTTTTGACACCCTCAATGCCGATATGATCTTCAACTTCCCCTCACAGGATATGGCCATGCTGGAACGGGACCTGGATATTCTCCTGGACCTGGGAGTGGACCAGGTTACCTGGTACCCGCTCATGGTTTCGGATTCCACAAGGAAAGTGGTCACCCGGACACTGGGGCGGGTGAGCATGGAGAGGGAAAAAGCCTTCTACGAGCGGATACGGGAGAGGCTCGGCGGGGAGTACCGCTTTTCTTCAGCCTGGTGCTTTTCCCGCAAGGGGACCATGATCGACGAGTATATCGTGGATTATGATGAATACGCGGGTCTGGGGAGCGGCTCCATCGGCTACCTGGACGGCGTCTGCTACGCCAACACCTTTGATCTGGCCGAATACTGCAAGCGTCTGGGCGAGGATGAGCTGCCTCTGATGGCTGCGCGGACATTTACCCTTGAGGAGCGGATGCGGTATGATTTCGTCATGAAGCTCTTTTCGACACGGTTGAACCACTCTGAGTTGACGGCAAAATACGGCGGCCGCCTGTCTCCCTGGCTTTGGCTGGATTTGATCCTTTTCCTGCTCGTCGGCGCTTTGAGGTACTCGGCGCCGGACTGGCAGCTGACCCGGCGGGGCTGCTATCTCTGGGTGGTCATCATGAGGGAATTCTTTACGGCGGTGAATAATTTCCGCGACTTCTGCCGGGCGGACACCCCCGCAACGGATCGTCCCCTTCCTCTCTCCAGAATTCAGGAGCAGGTCCATGAATGAACAGATCCAGACATTGCTGCGGGGACTTCCGAACATCAACGACATTATGCTGATCCTGGAAGGGCGGGGCACAGGGCGCCAAACTCCCCGTGAAATCGTCCGGGCCGCATGCCGGGAGTCTGTGGAGAATCTGCGCCGTTCGATTCTCCGGCAGAAGGGTTCGGCGGAGAAAATCCGCCTTCCCATGGCCGAGGAAATCGCCGACCTCGTGGAAAAGCGCATTGAGGCCCTGCACGCCCCACGGCTGAAGCGCGTCATCAACGCCACGGGGGTTATTCTGCACACCAACCTGGGAAGGGCGCCGCTGTGCCCGGAGGCGAGAGAACGGCTGCTGGCCGTGGCTGAAGGATACTCCAATCTGGAGTATGACCTGGCCAGAGGCGAACGGGGAAAGCGCTATGATGCCGTCCGGGAGCTGCTCTGTCTTCTTGCGGGGGTTGAGGACGCCCTGGTGGTCAACAACAATGCCGCCGCCGTGCTGCTGGCCCTCAATGCCCTGGCGGAGGGCCGGGAGGTCATTGTTTCCAGGGGGGAGCTTGTGGAGATCGGCGGAGAATTCCGCATTCCGGAAATCATGGAAAAAAGCGGCGCCCGGCTGAGGGAAGTGGGAACGACCAACCGGACCCGCCTGGCGGATTACGAGCGGGCCATTACCCCGGAGACGGGACTGATCCTCAAGGTGCATTCCAGTAATTTCAAGATGACGGGCTTTACGGAAGAGGCTTCGCTGGAGGAACTGGTGGCGCTGGGGAAAAAGCATGCCCTTCCGGTCATGTACGATGTGGGCAGCGGATGCTTTATCGACCTGTCGGAACATGGCCTGCCCGCCGAGCCCGTCGTCCGGGCGGTAGCCGCCACGGGTGTGGATGTCCTGACGTTCAGCGGCGACAAGATGCTGGGGGGGCCGCAGGCCGGGATCATCCTGGGCCGACGGGATCTTCTCGCTGCCATTCAGAGGAATCCCCTGAACCGGGCCCTGCGGATCGACAAGCTGACCCTGGCCGCGCTGGAAGCGACCCTGAGGGTTTACCTGAATCCACGGGAGGCTGTGAACCGGCTGCGGATTCTCAAAGCCCTGACCGAATCCCTGGACGATGTGACGCGCCGGGCCGGCAAATTGAAGCGGCTCTTGAAGCGGGCTTTGCCGGACTCTTTTTCCCTGGCGTTAAGGCCGGGGGCGTCGATGGTCGGGGGAGGGGCCTTGCCTGGAATGGAAATCCCGACCATGATGGTGGGGGTGCGGATGGCCGGTTGCTCTGCCGGGCGTCTGGAAGAGCGCCTGCGCCGGCTTGACCTGCCGATTATTGTCCGGGTGGCCGAAAATGAACTCCTGCTGGATCTGCGCACGGTTGCCGAGGATGAACTGGCGCTGATCCGAAACGGATTTCTTTTTCTTGCCGAGAACACCTGACCTGTCACAGGCATGGACGAGGGAGCCATCTTCCGGACGTATACGGTCAACGGGGCGGACAGCGGTCTGCGACTGGACGTGTTCCTGGTCAGGCAGCGGCCTGACCTTTCCCGGGCGCGGCTCAAGCGGCTCATTGATGACGGACGGGTTGCGGTCTGCGGAGCAAAGGCGGTCCGGGCAAGCCGGAAACTCCGTGCCGGCGATGAAGTGACGCTTGAGGAACCTCAGGCAGAACCCCTGGAGCTGCTCCCCGAGGACATCCCTCTCTCCATCCTCTACGAAGATCATGACCTGCTGGTGCTGGACAAACCGGCCGGACTGGTGGTTCATCCGGCGGCGGGGCATGCGGAAGGAACCCTGGTGCATGCCCTTCTCCACCACTGCCGGGATTTGCCGGGAATCGGAGGAGTTCTGCGTCCGGGAATCGTGCATCGTCTGGACAGGGACACCTCCGGTGTGCTGGTGGTTGCCAAAACCGATGCGGCCCATTCGGGGCTTGCGTCTCAATTCAAGAACCGCCAGGTCCAAAAGACCTATGTCGCCCTCGTTTATGGGAACCCCGGAGAGAATCAGGGGACGATCGATCTGCCGGTTGGGCGGCACCCCGTGGAACGGAAAAAAATGTCGACAAAAAGTCGGCGGGGGAAAAGAGCCGTCACTTCCTGGGAAATAACCGAGCGGTTCGGCGTGGCGGCACTCCTGAAAGTGGCTATTGAAACCGGGAGAACCCACCAGATCCGGGTGCACCTGGCGGTGACAGGACACCCGGTGGTCGGCGATCCGGTTTATGGGAGTACGAAGCGGATTTCCGCCATCACGGACCCGGTCGTCCGGTCCCGCCTGAAGGGAATGAACCGGCAGGCCCTTCATGCAGTGCGCCTTTCGTTTGTTCACCCTGTAGGGGGTGAACAGATGGAATTCGAGGCTCCCCTCCCTGCGGACATGGCGGAACTCTGCCGCTTCCTGCGGGAACATTGCCTTGCCCGCCTTTAGAATGCTCTTTTTTTCAGGTTTCAATCCCTCCGGACAGAGGCAGCGGGGCGTTCTACGTATCACCATCAGGGAAAATTCAAGGAGAAGACGTGTTCCCCATAGCTCAGCGAAATTCGGTTGCCTTTCTTCAGGCTCCGAATTTACAGGACTTCAAATTTCTAACCCATGCCTTCTGCACCCGCCGGGGCGGGGTCAGTGAGGGACCTTTTGCCTCTTTGAACGTGACTGCCGCACAGGGGGACGACCCGGTGCGGGTTGAAGAAAACTGGAACATTCTCAGCCGCTCCTTCGGCATCACGCTCCGCTCCTTCCTGGTGCTGGACCAGGTTCACGGAGACGAGGTCCTTGTGGTCAGGGAAGACCCCTCTTCGGCGCCCGACAGGGACGCGCCCGCCTGTGATGCCTGTGTGACGGGCCTTCCCGGTGTGGCCCTCTGCATCAAAACCGCCGATTGTGTCCCGGTTTTTCTTCTGGATCCCTGTCGGCAAGTCGTTGGCGCGATTCATGCAGGATGGGGAGGAACCGCATTGAAAATCGCTGCCAGGGTCGTTGACGTCATGGTCAGGGAATTTCAATGCCGTCCGGCGGATATCCTGGCGGCTATCGGCCCTTCCATCGGACCTTGCTGTTATGAAGTCGATGGCCGGGTCTACCGGGCGATGAATCATCATTCCGGGTCGGAACGGTTTTTCCGGTCCAGGTCCCATTTCGAACGCTGGAACCTGGACTTGCCCCAGGCCAATTTTCACCAGCTTCTCGAAAAAGGCCTCCAGGGAAACCATGTCGCGCTTTCCGGCCACTGCACCTGCTGCAACCCGGATCTGTTCTTTTCTCACCGGAGGGAGCGGGGTCACACCGGGCGGCATGTCAATTTTATTATGCTCAATAAAGTTGAAACACACGGAATATAAAAATATTTCTTGACATCACCGGGAGATTATATTATTGCACGGCGCTGAGAAAGGATTATATCAAGCCCTTCCGCATGGATTATTCCTGAGTTCAGAATAGCAATCTATTACATTAATCCACGTTCCTCATTTTTCGCTCGTTGCAAATAAAGTTGCACTTTTCCCGTAAAGAAATGGTTCACTTATGGAGTGTAGGCGCGCTGCCGGGTCGGAGTTGTGCCCCCATGCGCCGCATAGGTATTTCCACCGGGATACTCGTAAGGATAAGAATATGAATATTGAAGAAATCAAAAGACAGCCGATCAGTGAACTGGCCCATCTTGCCAAGGAGTTGAACGTGGTCGGCGCCAGCGGAATGAGAAGGCAGGATCTCATCTTTGCAATCCTGCAGGCTCAGGCGGAAAAAAACGGGATGATCTCAGGGTCGGGCGTGCTTGAAATCCTTCCCGACGGTTTCGGCTTTCTCCGGGCCGTCGATTACAACTACCTCCCCAGCCCCGATGACATCTACATTTCCCCTTCACAGATCCGGCGGTTCAATCTGCGGACCGGGGACACAATCTCCGGGGAGGTCAGGCCGCCGAAGGAGGGTGAAAAGTATTTCGCTCTGCTCAAGGTCGACACCATCAACTATGAGGGCTCGGAATTCGCCCGCGATAAAATCCTTTTCGATAATCTCACCCCCGTCTATCCCCAGGAAAAACTCAATCTGGAAGGTGACCCGGAGAATTATTCCACACGCGTCATGGATCTCTTTACGCCCATAGGCAAAGGCCAGCGCGGGCTCATTGTTTCGCCTCCCCGGGCAGGAAAGACGGTTCTTCTCCAGGATATCGCCCACAGCATCACGGCCAATCACAAAGAGGTCATTCTCATGGTGCTGCTCATCGACGAGAGGCCCGAGGAAGTGACCGACATGCAGAGAAGCGTCAACGGAGAGGTGATCTCCTCCACCTTTGACGAACCCGCGACCCGCCATGTCCAGGTTGCGGAGATGGTCATCGAGAAGGCGAAGCGGCTCGTCGAGCACAAGCGGGACGTCGTCATCCTCCTGGACAGCATCACGCGGCTGGCCAGGGCCTACAACACGGTCGTCCCTCCCAGCGGAAAGGTGCTTTCCGGCGGGGTGGATTCCAATGCGCTCCATAAACCCAAGCGGTTTTTCGGCGCCGCCCGGAATATCGAAAACGGAGGCAGCCTGACCATCATCTCCACGGCCTTGATCGACACGGGAAGCCGTATGGATGAGGTAATCTTCGAGGAGTTCAAGGGGACGGGCAACATGGAGCTGCATCTGGATCGCCGGATTGCGGATCGGCGCGTCTTCCCGGCCTTTGATCTGATCCGTTCCGGAACCAGGAAGGAGGAGCTTCTGACGGCAAAGCAGAACCTCAACAGGATCTGGATTCTCCGCAGGCTTCTCCAGGAGATGAACCCGGTGGATGCCATGGAATTCATCATCGACAAGATGAGAAAGACGGAGACCAATCAGGCGTTCCTGGATTCCATGAATTCGTAACGGGAATAAAAATCCTTGAATTTATGAGCCGGATGATTATAATCCCTCAAAAATTCAGCGTCGGAACAGATGCCGGTTCCCGCCGGTCGAGGAGCACAAGGCGGCATCAAAACATCAGGGAGGTATGCAGAGGATCATGAAAGAAGGAATTCATCCTGAATATAAAACGACAACCATTACCTGCGTCTGCGGAAATGTGATTGAAACCCGGTCAACGAAACAGGACATCAAGGTGGAAATCTGTTCCCAGTGTCATCCCTTTATCACGGGGAAGCAGAAGATCATTGACACGGCCGGCCGGGTGGAGCGTTTTAACCAGAAATATGCCGGGCTTAACGACAAAAAGGCGTAACGGCGTTTTTTCCCTCGAAAACTTCAATTCCGGATCACGGTGAGATCAAGGCGACGATGCAGAGGCGGCGTATTTCTTCTGCCGGAGGTGCCGAAGGGCCGGCCGGTTGCCGGTTCGGATGCGGTCCCGATCCTGAATCGGAGTAAAACGGCGCGGCGGTTTTCTCGCCTTCCGGGCAAAACCGGGAACGAGCCGAAGCGCCGAACCATTTCCCCTCCTTGGACAGAAAATACCTCTTCGAGAATTCTTCTGGGATTTTTCTAGAAAAACCTGCAAGGGTGGGTTCTTCGTGCGGATGTTTTTGGCCCGTTCCGAAGATCGCCGCCTGATGCACAGATAGAAACGGAAATCATGTTCAGCAAACTGAAAGAAGTGGAATCGCGCTACCAGGAACTGGAAAAGCTTTTAAGCGACCCGACCGTTGTGACCCGGCAGAATCTCTATCAGAAATATGCCAAGGAGCACGCCGATCTCCGCGACCTTGTGGATACTTACCGCGACTATGAGAAGACCAGCGAACGCATTGAAGAAGGGCAGCAGCTGCTGCGGGGGGATGACGAGGAGCTGAAGGAAATCGTCCGGGAAGAATTGCCGGAACTCCGGAATCAGTTGGCTGAACTGGAGGAAAGGCTGAAAATCCTCCTTCTCCCCAAGGATCCCAATGATGACCGGAACGTGTTTCTGGAAATCCGAGCGGGAACGGGAGGCGATGAAGCGGGCTTGTTTGTGGGGGATCTTTTCCGCATGTATGCCCGTTATGCGGAAACGCGGTGCTGGAAGGTGGAGGTGGTCAGCAGCACCCCGTCCGGCGGCGTCGGCGGATTCAAGGAAATCATCGCCTCGATTGCCGGCCAGGGAGCGTTCAGCCAGTTGAAATATGAAAGCGGGGTCCACCGGGTTCAGCGTGTTCCCATAACGGAGGCCCAGGGAAGGATTCATACCTCGGCTGTGACCGTGGCGATTATGCCGGAGGCTGACGAGGTCGAGGTCACCATTGACCCCAATGATCTGCGCATCGATGTCTTCCATTCAAGCGGCCACGGAGGGCAGAGCGTCAATACCACGGATTCTGCCGTGCGGATTACCCATCTGCCCACGGGGCTGGTCGTCAGCTGCCAGGACGAAAAATCGCAGCTCAAGAACAAGGCCAAGGGAATGAAGGTCCTGCGGGCCCGGCTTCTCGACATCATGGTCAAAAAGCAGAATGAGGAGATATCGGAGGCCAGGAAAAGCCAGGTGGGAAGCGGAGACCGGAGCGAAAGAATCCGGACCTACAACTTTCCCCAGGGCCGGGTTACGGATCACCGCGTCGGATTGACCCTTTACAGCCTGGAAAATATCCTGGGGGGAGAGATCCAGGAGTTTGTCGATGCCTTGACGGCCCATTACCAGGCAGAGTCCCTTAAGCAATCGACGAATTGATCGCCGCCGAACGTTCCCTTTTCTGTGACAGAGATGAAGATTGCACAGCAGATTGAAAGCGCGGCGGAGGCGTTCCTTTCTTCAGGGCTGCCGACGCCGCGGCTGGATGCGGAAGTCCTTCTGGCCTCTTTCCTTGGCAAAGACCGGACCTGGCTTTTTGTCCATTCCGACCGGGATATGAGCGATCCGGAGACAGAGGGGTTCCGCACCTGGGTGGCAAGGCGGCAGCAGGGTGAACCGGTGGCCTATCTGGTGGGGCATAAGGAATTCTGGTCCCTGGAATTTGCCGTGGACGCCCGGGTTCTGATCCCGCGCCCGGATACGGAGATCCTGGTGGAGGAAGTCCTGAATGTGCCGGCTCTGAACAGAGCCCCTTGTCCCGGCATTCTCGAACTGGGAACGGGAAGCGGGGCGATTGCCGTTTCCCTGGCCTCTGAACGGCCCGATGCCCGGATTACGGCAACGGATATTTCCCCGGGGGCCCTGGCGGTTGCTGCCGCAAATGCCGCCCGGAATCTGGGGAACAGCCGGATCCAGTTTCTCCAGGGGGATCTCTTTTCTCCGGTGCAGGGCGACTTTGATGTGATCGTTTCCAATCCCCCCTATATCGCTGTGGAGGACTTTTCCCGGCTGTCCAGGGAAATCAGGGACTTTGAACCCCGGCAGGCTCTGCTGGCCGGGAGGGAGGGAATGGATTTTTATTCGGACATCATCCCGCAGGCTCCCCGTTACCTCAAACCGGGGGGATGGCTCCTGCTGGAAATCGGCGACGGCCAGCAGCAGCTGGTCGAGGACTTGTTATCGAGATCCGGCCTGTACCGGGAAGTGGCCTTCCGGAAGGATTATGCGGGGCGCTGGCGGGTTGCGAAGGCGCGAAAGAGAGGAAGCAAGCGTGGATAAAATCATCATTGACGGCGGGAAACCCCTTGCGGGAGAGGTCCGGATCAGCGGCGCCAAAAATGCCGCACTTCCCATCATGGCCGCCTCCCTCCTGACGGATGGCTGGAACTCCTTTACCAACATACCGGACCTGATGGACATCCGCACCACGAGAAAGCTTCTGGAGAGTCTGGGCGCGGTCATTGAGGGGACACCCGGAGCCCTGCGCATCAATGCCGGAGAAATTACGAATATCGAAGCGTCCTACGACCTCGTGAAAACGATGCGGGCGTCCATCCTGGTTCTGGGCCCCCTGGTGGCCAGGTTCGGAATCGCCCGCGTATCCCTGCCCGGCGGCTGCGCCATCGGCGCCCGGCCCGTCAACCTCCATATAAAGGCCCTCCAGGATATGGGAGCGGAGGTGGCTCTGAAGGAGGGCTACGTGGAAGCCAAGGCCAGAAGGTTGAAGGGGACGGCCATTTACTTCGACAGCCCGACGGTCGGAGGAACGGAAAATATCATGATGGCCGCTACACTCGCCGACGGGGTTACCCTGTTGAAGAATGCGGCGCGGGAGCCGGAAATCGTGAATCTGGCCGAGGTGCTCATTGGAATGGGCGCCAGGATTGCGGGTGCCGGGACGGACGAAATCCGGGTCGAGGGAGTGGAGCGTCTCCACCCTGTCGAGGCCGAAGTCATTCCCGACCGGATCGAAGCGGGCACCTACATGATCGCGGCGGGCATTACCGGGGGTGAGATCCGGGTGTTGGGCTGTCAGCCGAACCATCTTTGCGCCCTGATCGAAAAGCTCAGGGATGCCGGCATGATTATCGAAACAATGAACGGCGGGCTGCGGGCGGCAGGAAACGGAAGAGTCCGGAGCGTGGATATCAAGACCCTTCCCCATCCAGGATTCCCGACGGATCTCCAGGCCCAGATGATGTCCATGATGGCCGTGGCCGAGGGGCTCAGCGTCATCACGGAAACGGTGTTTGAAAATCGTTTCATGCATGTGGGCGAGCTGATGCGCATGGGCGCCGACATTCATATTCAGGGCAACAGCGCGATCGTCAAGGGGGTGAACGCCCTGAAGGGCGCTCCCGTCATGGCGACGGATCTCCGGGCGTCGGCCTCCCTCATCCTGGCCGGTCTGGCAGCCCGGGGGACAACGGAACTGTCGCGGGTCTATCACCTTGACCGGGGCTATCAGGACATTGAAAAGAAATTTTCAGCCCTGGGCGCCGACATCCGCAGAGTATCGGGGGCATGATGAACATTGTGAAAACGACGGATTCGGATTTTGAAGCCCTTTACCGCCGGATTACCGGGCGGGGCCGGGTCTTCGATGAAGAGCTCTGGAAGGTGGTCAAGGGGATCGTCGAAGATGTGGCCCGCAGGGGGGACGAAGCCCTTTTCGATTACACGCGGCGCTTCGACGGGCACATCCTGACGGCGCAGACCGTGGCCGTTTCCGAGGGTGAACTGGAAGAGGCGGCCGCCCGGGTGGAAGGCCCGGATCTGGCCATACTGCAGCAGGCCGCGCAGAGGATCGAAGCCTTTCATCGTCACCAGATTGCCGAAAGCTGGACCGTATCCGAGAAGCCCGGCAGCATCCTCGGCCAGCGGATCATTCCCCTGGAGCGGGTTGGGATTTACGCGCCGGGGGGATCGGCTTCCTACCCGTCCACGGTGCTCATGGCGGCTATTCCGGCCAGGCTTGCCGGGGTTGAGGAACTTTTTCTGGTCAACCCTTCAAGGGACGGAAAGATTTCCCCGTTGATCGCGGCGGCGGCGAAACTCTGCGGCATCCGTCGCATCTTCAAAATCGGAGGGGCGCAGGCTGTGGCCGCCCTGGCCTACGGTACGGAAGCAATTCCCCGGGTGGACAAGATTGTCGGTCCGGGAAACGCCTATGTGGCCGCCGCAAAAAAAATGGTATTCGGTCAGGTCTCCATTGACATGATCGCCGGTCCAAGCGAAATCCTCGTCATTGCGGACAGCTCGGCGCAGCCTTCCCTGGTCGCGGCGGATCTCCTTTCCCAGGCGGAGCACGACGAAATGGCCAGTGCCGTTCTGCTGACGCCGGATGACGTCCTGGCCCGGGCGGTCTCTGCGGAGTTGGAACGGCAATTGGAGAACCTTCCGCGAAGGGCGATCGCCCAGCGGTCCCTTGAGGCCTTCGGAGCCATCCTGGTCACGGAGAATCTCGATGAGGCCGTGGCCGTGGCCAATCGCTTCGCTCCGGAACACCTGGAGCTGATGGTGAAGGACCCCTGGAATCTCCTGGAGGGCATTCGGCATGCCGGAGCGGTTTTTCTTGGTTCCTATACGCCCGAGGCGGTGGGCGACTATATCGCGGGGCCCAACCACGTCCTCCCCACCGGTGGAACCGCCCGTTTTTCCTCGGCCCTGGGGGTCTATGATTTCGTGAAGCGGATCAGTGTCCTTTCCCTGAGCCGGGAAGTGCTTGAGGAATACGGCCCTCAGGCGGCCCGCTTTGCCCATCTGGAGGGCCTTGACGCCCATGGGAAGTCAATTTCATTGAGACTGGCGGGAAAAAATCCTTGACAAAAGCATCCTCTTGAATAAGATAGGCAAGCTTTTTCCTGTATTTTTCAAGGCGGGCGTAATTCAGCGGTAGAATGTCAGCTTCCCAAGCTGGACGTCGTGGGTTCGAGTCCCATCGCCCGCTCCATGATATTCCCCTCCGGGTGATTTGTGATGTCGGAGAAAGCAGTGTATCTGTTGCTGTGGCGTTGTTCGGGAATCTTCCTAAGTCATTGTCGGATCTTCTGGAGTGGGCAGTTGCCCACTTTTTTGTTTTATGAGGTTCCCTGTCGAGCAGAATCGTTGAATCGAACTCATGGCCAGTGAATATGTAAAAAAACTCCGGGAGGACATCTGGCGCCTGGTGGAACCGGTTCTGGAGTCTGAAGGCTTCGAACTGATCCAGGTGGAGTGCCTGCGCATGAAGACCCGGTGGATCGTCCGGATCTATATGGACCGTGAAGGCGGAGTGACCCTGGACGATTGTTCGGGGATCAGCGGTCAGCTCGGTGATCTCCTGGATGTTCATGATCTTCCCCCGGGTCCGTATACCCTGGAGGTATCGTCGCCCGGCCTCGATCGACCCCTCGTCCGGGACAAGGATTTTGTCCTCTATCAGGGGTGTGATGTAAGCGTCCGGCTGGAACAGAAGGTGGAGGGCATCCGCCATTTCCGGGGCAGGCTGGTTGAGTTCCGGGAAGAGGAAGGTCGGAAAGTGCTGGTGGTTGAGATGGGTTCCAAACTGTATCAAATCCCCAGGGACTTGGTTGTCAAGGCGAATCTGATCTATCGGTTCGATTAAGGAAATCCCGGCTGGGACGACTCTGACGGAAAAATCGCCCGACAGGCGTCGCATCGAACCAGATCACTGTTTTCAGCCTGCATCGATGGCATTTCGTGTTGCGCTCTCTGCCACTGGAAAAGGCGGCCAAAAAAAAGCGATTGAAATAGAGAGGTGGAGGAAAATTTCATGGTTCCGGAACTTAAACGTCTGATCGAACAGATGGGTAAGGATAGAGGACTGGATAAGAGTATCATCATCGAGGCCCTTGAGACGGCGATGCTGACGGCGGCGCGGAAGAAGCTGGGGCCCCATGTGGATATCGAAGCTCATTACAACGAGGACCTGGGCGAAATCGAGGTGTTCCAGTTTAAAACGGTGGTTGAAAGGGTTACTGATCCGGATATGCAGATTTCCCTGGAGGTTGCCCACCGGGATCTGGATGAGGAGGCTGAGCCGGGTGACAGCCTCGGGATGAAGATCGAGACGAGCACGTTCGGACGCATCGCCGTTCAGACCGCCAAGCAGATTATTGTTCAGAGGGTGAAGGATGCCGAACGGGACAATGTCTACGACGAGTACAAGGATCGCAAGGGTGAGCTGGTCAATGGCTTTGTGCAGCGGTTCGAGGCGGGGAGCATCATTGTCAATCTGGGCCGTGCGGAGGGGGTGCTCCCGGTGTCCGAACAGATTCACCGGGAGTCTTACAAGCGGGGGGACCGGATCCGCAGTTTCATCTATGACGTAAAAAAAGTTTCCAAGGGGCCTCAGATCCTGCTTTCCCGCACGCATCCCAATTTCCTGAAATCGCTCTTCGAGGTCGAGGTTCCGGAAATTGACGAGGGGTTGATCGAGGTCATCAATGTTTCCCGGGAGCCGGGCAAGCGGGCCAAAATTGCCGTGAGGACGAAGGACAAGGACATCGATCCTGTCGGGGCCTGCGTCGGCATGCGTGGGGCCCGTGTCCAGAGTGTTGTTCAGGAGTTGCGGGGAGAAAAAATCGACATCATCCCCTATTCCGATGATGCCGTGCAATATGTCAGCAGCGCCCTCTCGCCGGCGAAGGTGAGCCGCGTGATCATGGATGAGGCGAATCATGCGATGGAGGTGATTGTTCCGGACGACCAGCTGTCTCTTGCTATCGGGAAGAACGGGCAGAATGTGCGCCTAGCCGTAAAGTTGACCGGGTGGAAGATTGATGTCAAAAGCGAATCGGCTGAGGCCGAGAAGGATAGCCCCGGGTATTCAGACCTCCTGAAGATCCCCGGAATGGAGGAGGCAACCGCTGAGCTGCTCTTCGGCAAGGGCTTGAAGAGTGTCGCCATGATCGCTGCGGCAGATTGTGAGATGCTGTCGGCTCTTTCGGGGGTCGAGGAGTCAACCGCGCAGCTCTGGATCGAGGAGGCGGGAAGGATCATCGATGAAGAGGTTGCCGCCCCAAGGGAAACTTGAGGAAATTTTGGTGTATTTACAATAATATGCGGAGTCAAACATAGAAGCGCTGGGGGTTTCAAGCATGTCAAAAAAGAGGGTTTACGAGTTGGCCCGGGAGCTGGGTATCGACAACAAGGAGCTGATCTCTCGGTTGGAAAAACTCGGTATCACCGTAAAGTCCCACTCGGGAACGCTGGAAGATAACGAAGTGGAACGCGTTATCAAGGAGTTCCATGCCCGGGGAGCCACGGAGATGGTGGAGCAGCGGATCAAGACGACCGTCATCCGGCGGAGAGCTGTGCATGTTCCCCAGGAGGAGCCTGTTGCCGAGGAGCCCCCTGCAGAAGCAGAGAGAGCCGTCCGCGAAGAAGTGCCGGCAAAGCCTGCACCCCCGGAAGAAGTGAAACCCGTTGAAGTTGTCGAGTCCCAGCCTGCGGTTCCGGAAGGGGAACCTTTGCCGGCCGTTAAGAAACCCCTGCCAACTCCGGCGATTCCACCGAAAAAGTCCCCGATTCCTCCAACTCCTGAAATTTCCGGGGAGGAGAAACAAGTAATCCCTGAGAAAATGAAGGAAGAGGCGCCGAAAGAGCCGATTGTTCCGGAGCCTGGGAAGACGCCCCCGGTGGCGAAGAGTGTTCCGGAAGAGGAGAGGGCGCCGGCAAGGGCGCAAGGTGCCGAGGCTGCTGGCAGGGAGGCGGGAAGAATTCCGCCTGGGAGGCGGGAAGGAAGGCCGCCGGCACCCCGTGCCGCTGCCGGAGGAGAAGCTCCTGCAAGGCAGGCACCGCAGCGGGGCGAGGCTAGGAGGCCTGAGACCGGGGCCGCTCCCAGGCCGGCGGCGCCACCGGAAAAGGAAGCTCCAAAGACCGAGGCGGACAAGCTGAAGAAAAAACCGAAGATTCCCGAGGAAGTGCCGGTGCGGGAACTGCCTCCCGCCAAGAAGAAGCCTGCCCTTAAAAAGGCTCCGGATAAAAAGGACTTCCGCAAGACGATCGAAGAAGAAACCGTCGAACGGGTCGCCAGGCCGGGCCGCTGGAAGGAAGAGAAAAAGGCCGCCGCCAAGATGAAGAAGACGGAGATCACCGTGCCGAAGGCGATCAAACGAAGGATCCGGATCGGCGAAGCGGTTACGGTGGGGGATCTGGCCAAGAAAATGGGGGTCAAGGCGAATGAGGTCATCAACAAGCTCATGCGGATGGGACTCATGGCGACCATTAACCAGTCCATTGACTTTGACGCCGCATCGCTCATCGCCACGGAGTTTGACTATCAGGTGGAGCCTGTGGGGATGGAGTACGACGAATCCATGTTCAAAGTGGAATCCGCCGCAGAAAATCTGAAACCCCGGGCACCCGTGGTGACGATCATGGGGCACGTGGACCACGGAAAGACTTCGCTGCTGGATGCCATCCGGAAAACGCGGGTTACCGAGGGAGAAGCGGGAGGCATCACCCAGGCCATCGGGGCCTATCATGTGAATCTCAAGGGGCGGGAAATCGTCTTTCTCGACACGCCTGGACATGAAGCCTTCACGGCCATGCGTGCTCGTGGCGCTCAGGTGACGGACATCGTGGTCCTGGTCGTCGCGGCCGACGACGGTGTGATGGATCAGACGGTGGAAGCAATCAATCACTCCAAGGTGGCCGGCGTGCCCATCATTGTGGCGATCAATAAAATCGACAAGCCTGAAGCCGATCCGGGAAGGATTAAGCAGGCGCTGACGGAATACAGCCTTATTCCGGAAGAGTGGGGGGGAGATACCATCTTCTGCGAGGTGTCGGCGAAGCAGAAAATCGGCATAGAGGAACTCCTGGAGCTCATCCTGCTGCAGGCGGATATCCTGGAACTGAAGGCCGATCCGGACCGTCCGGCTCGTGGCGTGGTGATCGAAGCCCGTCTGGATCGCGGGCGCGGCCCGGTAGCCACGGTTTTAATCCAGGAGGGGACTCTCCATGAAGGGGATGCCTTTGTCAGCAAGACGGAGTACGGGCGTGTCCGGGCCATGAATGATGACCAAGGGCGTCGGATCAGGGTGGCCGGCCCGGCCACGCCGGTCGAGGTGATCGGTTTTTCCCGCGTGCCCCAGGCAAGTGCGGAATTTAACGCCGTCGAGGATGAAAAGAAGGCCCGCAGCATTGGAGAATACTGGCTGCGAAAGGAACGGGAACGGGAGCTCTCCGCGACCTCGAAGATCACCCTGGAGCAGCTGTATGAAAAGATGAAGGAAGGCGTGAAAGAGCTGAATGTCATCCTCCGGGCGGATGTGCAGGGATCCCTGGAGGCCTTGGCGGACGCCCTGACCAAGCTCAGCACCGACGACATCAAACTGAAGGTGATTCATGGTTCCACCGGGGCGATTACGGAGACGGATGTCATGCTGGCGTCGGCATCCAATGCCATCATCATCGGCTTCAATGTCCGGCCTGACGCCCGGGTCACGGAGCTGGCGGAAGCGGAAGGTGTCGACATCAAGCTCTACGACATCATTTACAATGTCATTGCCGACGTCCGGGCGGCCATGGAAGGGCTCCTCGAACCCGAATACCGGGAAATGGTCATTGGCCGGGCCGAAGTTCGGGATCTGTTCCGGGTTCCCAAAGTGGGCACCGTGGCGGGAAGCTTTGTGACCGACGGAAAAATGGTTCGAAAGAGCAATGCCAAGCTGGTTCGGGACGGGGTCATCGTGTTTGACGGGAAAATCGCCTCCCTGCGGCGGTTCAAGGATGATGTCAAGGAGGTGTTGGCCGGATTTGAATGCGGAATCGGCATTGAGGGCTTCAATGACCTCCGGGTGGGCGACCTGATCGAAGCCTATGTCAATGAAAAAGTGGAGCGCAAGCTGTGAATTCAGACCTGAAGGGAATGTGTGAATTCTAGAGGCTTCGCCGCCGCGAGACAGGGGCATACCGTGAGGCGGATGTTACGATGGTCATCGGATCGGGACTGATTGAACTGTGGATTGCAGAATGCCGGTCTTTGAAGGAAAAACGGGGGGTCTTGAAGCGGATCCTTCAGCGGACGCGCAATACCTTCAACGTGTCCATCGCTGAGATCGGCGAAAACGACTCCTGGAAGCGCGCAAAAGTCGGATTTTGCGTCGTGGGAAACGATACGCGCTACGTGAACGGAAAGGTGGATTGCATCCTCTCCTTTATCGAGGAACTCCAACTGGCCGAAGTGCTGGGCAGCAGGATCGAAATCGTTTCTCTGTCGGACGCCATGCCGCATTTCGACGAATCTGCCGGCAAATATGGATCCGAATGACGGTCATCTGTGCCGGACCGGGGCTTCGTCCCGGATTCCGTCTACAGGCCTCTCAGGACAGAAAAGGTGGTCGAAAGCATGTTGGAGTTTAAGAGGGCGGATCGTGTGGCGGATCTGGTGAAAGTGGAGCTTGCGGATATCCTGTTGAGGAGGGTCCGCGATCCAAGGGTCAGCAGGCTGACGGTTACCGGGGTCAAGATGAGCGATGACCTGCGCACTGCCAAGATTTTTTTCGTGGAGATGGGCGAGGATTTCTGCAGCCCCGAAACACTCGAGAGTCTGCAGAAGGCCGGCGGCTTCATCAAGAGGGAACTGGGAAAACGATTGAAACTGCGCTATGTGCCGGATCTCATTTTCAGGCAGGACACCTCCTTTGCCTATGGAAGCCGGATTGATCGGCTTATAAGAGAAATTCACAGAGATGATGAGAATGATGGATCGGATTCTTGATATTATCGATCGTTCCAGGACCTTCCTCATTTCTTCCCATGAACGGCTGGATGGTGACGCCGTTGGGTCGGAGCTGGCTCTTTATGGCCTGCTCCGGCAAACGGGAAAAGAAGCGGACGTTTACAACCAGGATGCAACACCGGAGAACTATCGGTTCCTGCCCGGAAGCCAGGTGATCCGCCAGGAGCTCCCCGCCGATTGTGCTTCTCGGTATGACGCGGCCTTTATCGTGGACTGCAGCGATCTGAGCCGGGTGGGCAGGGGGTCTGAAAAGATTGCCCGCATTGGAACACTCGTCAATATCGATCATCACATCTCCAATTCGATGTTCTCCGAGTTTTCCTATGTTGACCCCCGGGCGAGCTCAACGGGTGAACTGATCTACCGGTTGATATCCCGCATGGGATGTTCCGTGACGCGGGACATTGCGACCAATCTCTATGCGGCCATTTTAACGGATACCGGGGGGTTTCATTACGGGACTACCGGAAGGGAAACATTGATCGCCGCCGGGAATCTGGTCGGCTGGGGCGCCGATCCCCAGGAAATATCGGAGAATATTTACGAGAACAACCCCCTGGCCAAAATCAGGCTGCTGTCCAAAGCCCTGGACACGCTGACCTTCGATCTGGATGGGCGGTTCGGTTACATGGTGGTCTGGCAGAAGGACATGCAGGCCGTAGGGGCTGTCCCGGAACATACGGAAGGCTTTGTCGACCTTCCCCGATCGATTTCAGGGGTAGAGGTATCGGCTCTGTTCAGCGAACAGCACAATGGACCTTTCAAGGTCAGCTTCCGCTCCAAGGGCGAGGTGAACGTGGAGCGGGTGGCCCGCGCCTTTGATGGTGGAGGCCACAGGAATGCATCCGCCTGTCGCATTCAGGGCGACTTTGAAACGGTTTATTCCCGGGTCCTGGATGTGATACGGGACGGAATTTGAACAGATGAACGGCATTCTGATCCTGGATAAATCGCCGGGAAAGACGTCACAGAAGGCTGTCTCAGAGGTCAAGCGGATCCTGGGAGTCCGGAAAGCGGGGCATTCCGGTACGCTTGATCCACTGGCCACGGGAGTGCTTCCCATCTGCCTGGACGAGGCAACCAAGCTGGTTCAGTTCCTTTCCCAGGACGATAAGGAATACCGGGCTACAATGCTGCTGGGGGTGACGACGGACACCCTGGACATCGAAGGGCGGATTACAGGACGCCGGAATCCGGCAGTGGATGAAGCCGCGATCCGGGAGGCTCTGGGCGGGTTGACCGGTGAGATGACTCAGGAGCCCCCCCGGTATTCCGCCGTCAAATATAAGGGGAAACCGCTTTACGCCTGGACAAGAAAGGGGATTGACGTTTCTCTCCCCCCCCGCACCGTCAGAATTTATTCCACGGTGTTGGAGGAGATTTCATTTCCCTATGTCCGTTTTCGGGTCGCCTGTTCGAAAGGAACCTACATCCGCACACTTTGCGCCGATTTGGGAGAGCGACTGGGCTGCGGGGGGTGCCTTGCCGGGTTGCGGAGGCTGCGGAGCGGTCAATTCACTCTGGAGGCGGCTGTCTCGCTGGAGGAAGTTTGCGCGGAGGAACGGGAAAAAATCCTGGCGGCCAGAGTGATTTCCCTGAGCGACGGCCTTCTGCACATGGCGGCCATCGAAATCGGCGGGGAACTGGCGGAAAGGATCCGTGAAGGCTGCCAGCCCGATGGACCCGCTTTGAGGGATTATCATATTCCTTCCCTTGAGAATGGAGATATGGTAAAGTTTCTCACTTCAGATGGGGGGCTGGTTGCCGTTGCCAGACTGTTGTGTCCATCGGTCCAGCTGACCGCTTTGGAGATGGGGCAGCCGGCTGCGAAAATTTTGAGGGTTTTTCGCGATTAAGGCCTGGAAGGATGCCGAAATCCGGAATGTCCCGTTCATGAAGCTATAAAACGGATCAGCGCAAGGGAAGGTGCCGCTGGTCGGTTTGTCGATTGCAGAGATCAAATTGTTTATGGAGGATAAAAAACCGTGTTAAGTTCGGATCGAAGAGAAAGCATCATTGGGAATTATCAGTTGCATGAGAAGGATACGGGATCTCCTGAAGTCCAGATTGCGCTTCTGAGTGCCAGGATTGAATACCTGACGGATCACTTCAAGATCCACAAAAAGGACCATCATTCCCGACGGGGTCTGTTGAAGCTGGTCGGGCAGCGAAGAAGGCTTCTGGACTATTTGAAGAATAAGAATATTGAGCGGTACAGGCAGGTTATTCAGCGTCTTGGGTTGAGAAAATAACCAACATTTTCGCGATGGGGCATAAGTGCGGAGTAAGCGGTAAAGCCTGGGGTATAAGGCTGGGGCTGTTTGCCGTTTAAGTTTCGGCTTTACGCCTCCGGCTTTACTCCTTACTCCCTGATCCGTAGTGCCCTGACCGAAAAAATCGCCCGAAGCAGGGGGGACATGAAATTCGCTGCTTCCTGGAATTGGGACGATCCACCGTCTTGTCGAGGGGGATATGCACAAGGGGAGCGTGCGGGGATTTTTCTTTTCTGAAGATCGGGTCTGGAGAGAGGATTTTTAAGGATGAGTACAATATTCAGTGCGGAATTCGCCGGTAGAAATATTTCCGTAAAAACAGGTTATGTCGCGGGCCAGGCAGACGGCGCTGTCATGGTGATTTATGGAGACACCGTTGTGATGGTTACGGCGGTTTCCCTCAAGAAGGCCCGGGAGGGGGTGGATTTTCTTCCCCTGACCGTGGACTATCAGGAAATGACATATGCCGCAGGTAAAATACCCGGCGGATTTTTCAAACGGGAAGGGCGGCCCAATGAGCGGGAGGTCCTGACGTCGCGGGTGATCGACCGATCCATCCGCCCGCTGTTTCCCAAAGGGTACAGTTATGAAACCCAGCTTGTGGCGACCCTGCTTTCGGTCGATAACGAAAACGACTCGGATGTGGCTGCCCTCCTGGGGGCTTCGGCTGCCCTCGAAATATCCGACATTCCCTTTAAGGGGCCCATTGCAGGTGTTCGGGTGGGTCGGCTGGATGGCCGGTTTGTCTGCAATCCATCCACGGAGGAACAGGAGCGGAGCGATTTGAATCTGTTCCTCGTCGGCAGGAAGGTGGAGCCGGGAACGGACGGCAGGCCCTTCGATGTCAACCTGGTGATGCTGGAGGGCAGTGCCCGGGAAATTGAGGAAGAAACCGTCGTTTCGGCCATTGAGTTCGGGCTGGAATCCATGCGGCCCGTTATGATGCTGCAGGATCAGATCCGGGCGGCGATCGGCCGGTCGAAGAGGCCTTTTTCCGCTGTCGAGATTGACGAATCGCTGGTGGCGGCAGTTACGGAAAAAGCCGCGGAGAAGATGAAAGAGGCCTACCGGATAGCGAGAAAGCTGGACCGTCATGCCGTCCTGGATTCTATCCGGGAGGCTGTTCTGAAGAGCATGACATCGGAGGATGCGGGATTGCGCGGACCGGTGGCGGCCGCACTTGAAGCCCTGGAGAAACGGATTGTCCGGGACATGATCCTAGGGGAAGGAACGAGAATCGACGGCCGATCCCATGCGGATATCCGCGCCATCAGTGCGGAGGTGGGGGTTCTGCCCAGGACCCATGGTTCGGGCCTTTTTAACCGTGGAGAGACCCAGTCTCTGGCGGCTCTAACACTGGGAACTTCATCGGATGAGCAGCGGCTGGATTATGTTGCCGGGGAAGAGACGCGTGCCTTTATCCTCCATTACAATTTTCCCCCTTATTGTGTCGGTGAAGCCAAGCCGCTGAGAAGCCCGGGGCGGCGGGAAATCGGACACGGCAATCTGGCCAGAAGGGCCCTGATGCCGGTGCTTCCTTCCCAGGAAGAGTTTCCCTACACCATCCGCATTGTTTCCGAGATCCTTTCCTCCAACGGATCCTCGTCCATGGCCACGGTCTGCGGGGGCACTCTCTGTCTCATGGATGGCGGCGTTCCCGTCAAGGACGTGGTGGCGGGCATTGCCATGGGACTTCTCAAGGAAGGGGATCAGGTCGTTATCCTTTCCGATATTCTCGGGGATGAGGATCATTCCGGTGACATGGATTTCAAGGTCTGTGGAACCCGGAAGGGTATCACCGCCATGCAGATGGACATAAAAATTGACGGGATCAATCGGGATATCCTCACGAAGGCTCTGGCTCAGGCGAGGGAGGGGCGGCTCTTCATCATTGGAAAGATCCGGGAGACCATATCCGAACCGAGGAAGGAGATCTCCATCTATGCCCCCCGGATTACCACCGTAAAGGTCCGGCCGGAAAAGGTACGTTCCGTCATCGGTACGGGCGGCAAGAATATCCGCCAGATCGTCAGCGAGACAGGGGTAACCATCGACGTGGAAGATGACGGCACGGTGACCATTGCGTCCAGCGATATGGAGGCATCGGCCAGAGCCATTGCCATGGTCCGCTGGCTGACGGAAGACGCGGAAGTGGGTAAAATCTACCGCGGGACCGTCAAAAAAGTTGTTGATTTTGGCGCTTTCGTTGAAATATTACCGGGCACCGAGGGGTTGCTCCATATCTCCCAGCTGGCCAAGGAGCGGGTCAATAAGGTGACGGATATTGTCAACGAAGGCGATGAGGTTATCGTCAAAGTTCTGGAAGTGGACAAACAGGGTAAAATCCGCTTGAGTCGAAAGGATGCCCTGGGAGCAGAGGTGTGACTTCTGCGGATTTTGTGGGCGGCCCATGGCGCTGAAAGAGATCCGGATCCCCGTTCGGAAGCTTCCCCATTTTTCAGGACTTTCCCTGCCGCGGTATGTGACGGGAGGTTCGGCTGGAATGGATCTCCATGCGGCCGTAACGGAGGACGTGCTGATCGGTCCGGGGGAGAGGGCCCTGATTCCCACGGGTCTGATCATCGCGTTGCCGGAGGGGTTCGAAGCCCAGATCCGGCCGCGCAGCGGCCTGGCCTTAACGCACGGCATTACGCTGGTCAATTCCCCCGGTACGATCGATGCCGATTACCGGGGGGAAATCGGCGTCCTGCTGATCAACCATGGCAAAGAACCCTTTCTGATTTCCCGGGGAGCCCGTATTGCCCAGATGGTCGTTACTTCCGTCTACCGGGCAGCCTGGACTGAATCCTGCGACCTGGAATCCACAGTCCGGGGAAACGGCGGTTTTGGCCATTCCGGCACATCCTGAGGTTTGAAGTCATGAAGAGGCACAGAGTCCACAAGACGTATCAGGAGATCAATGAGAAGATAAAGCAGGGAAAGGCTGTCGTCGTGACCGCCGAGGAGATGATCGACGTCGTGGCGCGTCATGGCGATGTCGAAGCGGCTAGGAAAATCGATGTGGTCACGACCGGGACCTTCAGCCCGATGTGCTCCTCGGGAGCTTTCCTCAATTTCGGACACACTTCGCCAAAAATTCGTGCCTCCAGAGTATGGCTTAATGACGTTCCTGCCTATGGCGGTATTGCGGCCGTAGACTGTTATCTCGGCGCCACGGAAGTTGTGGAAGGCGATCCGCTCAACAGTGTCTATCCCGGCGAATTCAATTACGGCGGAGGACACGTCATTCAGGATCTTGTTTCGGGGAATCTGATTCGCCTCAGGGCGGAGGGTTACGGCACGGATTGCTATCCATCCCGGAAGTTTGAAAAAAACATCACCCTGAACGATCTCCGCGACGCCATCCTTTTCAATCCCCGGAATGCCTATCAAAATTATAACTGCGCCGTCAATATGTCGGACAAGACCATTTACACCTACATGGGAGTGCTCCGACCCCGGATGGCTAATGCAAATTATGCCACATCGGGCCAGCTCAGTCCCCTCTTTAATGACCCCTACTACAGAACCATCGGTATCGGAACAAGAATCTTTCTCGGCGGCGCCCAGGGCTTTGTCGCCTGGCCGGGGACCCAGCACAATCCCAATGTGATTCGGGGAAAGAACGGAGTGCCCAAGGAAGGCGCCGCAACGATCGCCACGATCGGAAACCTCAGGGAAATGAGCCCCGAATGGCTGGTGGGGGCGAGTATTCTGGGCTACGGGGTATCGCTGTATGTCGGCATCGGTATCCCGATCCCGATCCTTGATGAGGAAATGGCCCGTTACACCGCGGTCAAGGATGAGGATCTCTATGCCCAGATTTATGATTATGGCATGGACTACCCCAAGGGTGCGGCCAAAAGTCTGGGGGAAGTCAGCTATAAAGATCTACGTAGCGGGGGCATTGAATTAAACGGCAAAAAGGTTTCAACGGCCCCTCTCTCCAGTTATTACAAAGCCCGGGAGATCTGTGAATTTCTCAAGGAAGAGATCGAACGCGGTAATTTTCTCCTGGGTGAACCACAACAACTCCTTCCTGCCGTAGATTAAGAATTATCTGATGTAGTATGGCATAATTTGTGATTGTAGTTTCTTCACTACAGGAACATGACGAATTCGACTGCCTCAGATAATTCGTTTCTTACGGTTTCCTTCCCAAACTCTGAAACAAGGAGAACGTTCGAATGAAAATCGGTCGATATCTTGCCCTGTTTGTTTTTCTGATGGGATTGCTCATCACGTTCGGCAATCGCGGATTGCTTGACAATTACATGATGGAGAAACGGCTTTCTTCCCTGAAAAAAGAAAACCAGGAAATCGTTCTTCAGAATGTTCAACTGAGGAACACGATTGCATTGCTCAGGGATGACCTTTCCTACATGGAAACCATTGCGAGAAACGAGTTGGGAATGGTGAAAGAGGGCGACAGGGTCTATCAGTTCGCCAAGTAGAGGATTCAACACATAGGACTTTTCTTCCGGGTATGCGATGCTGGACTTCAAAAGTTTGCTAGACTTCAAAAGTTTATTTCCGGGCAGCAGGCATCTTGCAGGTCTTGACATCGGTTCAAGTTCACTGAAGCTTGCCGAGATTCTGGAATTGCCTAAAGGCGGCTATGTCCTGAACCGCTTTTCACAGATTCCTCTTCCCAGGGGCATCATCGTCGACGGTATCATCAACGATTCCTCCCTGCTGGCGGCAAAAGTCAAAGAACTTTTCAAAACATCGGGCCATCTCCGAAAGGGTATTGTCACCTCCCTTTCCGGCCATTCCGTCATCATCAAAAAAGTAGGCTTTCCGACGATGGAAGAAGAGGAAATGCGCGATATGATCCGTGAGGATGCCGCGCAGTATCTGCCCTTCGACAACATGGAAGAGGTCAACTTTGATTTTCAGATCCTTGGTGAAAATGAGTACAACTCCGATCAGTTGGATGTATTGCTTGTTGCTGCGAAAAGGGACATTATCGACAGCTATACGGATGCCCTTCAAGCGGCGGGACTGGAGGTCGTCATCATGGATGTGGATTCCTTCGCACTGGAAACCGTCTATGAGGAAAATTATGATTTTGACGAGAATGATATTGTCGCCCTCGTCAACATTGGCGCCTCTATCACCAACATCAACGTCGTCAGGAACGACGCCTCCATTTTCACCCGGGATTTTACGCTGGGCGGAAATATCGTAACGGAATCTCTGGCGGAAAGGCTCGGGATTTCCTTTGATGAGGCGGAGCGGATCAAGACAGAGGGGCCTGATGGAAGCGGATTGAGCGCTGATGACTTTTCGGCGAGCCTCATGGGATATGCCGATCCTATTTGTGCGGAAATTGAGCGCTCCATCGAATTCTTTCGATCGACCTTCGGTGGGGATTACATCAAGAATGTCCTGCTCTCAGGTGGCGGCGCCAAGTTATCCGGCATTGCACAGGACCTTCAGCAAAGGCTTGGTGTTGATACGGAAGTCTTCGATCCCTTTAAAAAAATTGACATCAACAACAAATATGTCGACGCTTCTCTGGTTGGGCAGATCGGGCCTGCTCTGGCTGTCTGTATGGGTCTGGCCCTGCGTCGGGTGGAGGATAAATGATTCGGATCAATCTCCTTCCCTATCGAGAGAAAAAAAAGCAAGCCGGTCTTCAAAAGCAGGTTTTTCTTTTCGGCGGTTCCTTCCTGGCTCTTCTTCTGATCCTTGGCGGCATCCATTTGTTCATGATTACCAGCATTCGAAGCTATGAAGGGGATATTAAGGAAAAGGAAGAGGTCCTGGCCAGGCTGAATAAAATTGCCGGCGAGGTTGAGATTTTCAAGAAGGACAAAAATGTCCTTGAGAAGAAGCTTTCCGTTATTTCCCGCCTGGAAGAGAATCGGCTGGCTCCGGTTCGTTATCTGAACGATCTGAACTCCTCCGTTCCAATCGGAGATGCCTGGATCGACCGGATAATCCTCAAAGAGTCGGATCTGAGGTTGGAAGGGGTTGCCCGGAACAATATGGTTCTGTCACGTTTTATGAGAAATCTGGAAGGCCGAAGTTTTCTCTCGGCTGTCGATCTGGTTTCCTCCACACAGAAGGAATATTCGGGAATGAAATTCCATCAGTTTGTCTTGAACTGCAAGATTAAAAAACAAGGAATCTGATCCATGGCTATCTCGCTGGATGATATCAAAAAGCTCTCTCCGCAGAAAAAAGCGCTCCTGGCAGGGGTTTTCCTGCTGCTGGCCGGTTATTTATACTGGTCCTTTTTCCTTTCCACTGCGCTGGAAACTCGGGCAAATCTGAAGTCGCAGGCCGAAGAGCTTTCTCGGAAAGTGGAAGAAAAGCAGCGCATTGCCAGTCAGAAGCAGAAATACGTCAAGGAAGTGGCGCTCCTGAAGCAGAAATTTGAAGTGGCAATGGCCAAGCTTCCTGAAAAAAAGGATATGCCCTCTTTGCTTTACGAGATCGCCATGGCTGGAAAAAATGCCGGCATTGAATCCGTTCATTTTGAACCTGTTGAGAAGTCTGCCGATGCAAAGGAAGGTGACGGCAAGCAGGGAGCGGCAAAAGGGAATGAGCCCAAAGCGGCCGATCATAAGCCGGGCGATAAGGCCTCCAGTGGCAAGACTCCGGAAGCTGGGGGATTTTACGAAGAAATCCCTGTGAAGATGGGTGTTGTCGGCCGTTATCATAACACCGTACTCTTTTTTCAGAAGATGGCCGGGATGCCCCGCATTGTCAACATTGAAGATTTTCTGATAGAAGAGTCCAAGGAATCCAAGGGAACGGGTCGCATCCTGAACACGGCCTGTCTGGTAAAGACCTACATGTTTCTGGAAAAGAAGGATGAACATGCGAAGAAGAAGATCGAAGGAAAGCCGTAGATTCTCCGGCGCATTCATCGTCGGCGTGTTCTTGAGTCTGACGATCGGAACAGCCCAGGGGTGGGGTGCGACATTCTCACCCAAGTCTGTAACCGATCCTGGAGTTTCAGGAACGCGAGAGCCGTTTACAATCAGCTACGCTTCTTACAACTTCTCAAGGAAGCCCGATCCTTTTGAACCTTTTGTCGAAAAGGACCTGTCTCTAAAAAAACGGAAGGCTGTGAAGAAAGTGAAGCCCCTGTCCATCTTCCCTTTGCAGAGAGCATCCGTAAATGAATTCAGGCTGGTGGGAATTGCAGGGACAGATCAGGGCCGAACGGCGATTGTGACCAATGCCCGCGGTAATTTTTTCCCTTTGTCCGTTGGGACCATCATCGGTCTGAATGGAGGGCAGGTCATCGGGATTTTAGAAGATCGCGTGATTGTTGAAGAGAGAATAGCGGCAGGAAAAGGGCAGTATAAGACGCAGCTTATTCCGTTGAAGCTTCAAAAAGTGGAATGAAGTGAGGATGAGATGAAAAAAATAGGGCAGCTATTGGGAATTGCTTTGTTGTTAAGTTCCTTGTGGGTTTTTCCATCAGGGGTTTCAGCAGAAAATGTCGAAGTTGAGAAGGCCGCCGTGAAAGGTAACGGTGCCGTAACATCGGCCCTGGATGCTGGAAATCTTGAAAATATCACCCTGGACCAGATAAAGGGCAGGGAACGGGTCACCTTTATTGCCACCAAGATTTCGAAGTTCAAGGTGGATGAAGAGCCGGGAAGCGCCGTTTTGCTGAAAATGGAAAACCTGCAGGTACCGGAACTCCTTCTTCGGCCATTTTATGATGACGCCATGATCAATATCAGGCAGGTCCTCGCCGAGCAGAAGACCATCAAGGACGTTCCCTGGGTTTATGCCACCATCGATCTGCAGAAGCCGGTTCCCTACAGTGTGCGTCAGGAGGGGCAAAACGTCATCCTGGATTTCAATGTGGCCACCTTGGGAGAAACAGAAAAATCTGCCATGATGAAAAAAGTGGCCCAGGCAAAAGCCGCTTACCGTTCGCCCCAGAATTCGCAAGAGGCCGAACTGGCGGACAATCAGGAAACAGGGAATATTCCACCCAACGGTGGGATTGGCGAAGTCAGGCGTGGTGCTCAGAAAATATCCCTGGATTTTCAGGATGCCGACATGCGCGCGGTTCTTCGTCTGCTGGCGGAGACGGGCGGAGTCAGCATTGTTGCCGGGCCGGATGTGAAGGGGGCCGTCAGCATTCACATGAAGGATGTTCCCTGGGATCAGGCCCTTGAGACCATCCTGGATATCTACGGCATGGCGAAAAAGGAAATGGGCAACGTCATCAGCGTCATGACCCTGGAAAAGAAGAAAAAGGATGAGCAGGCGCGGAAAGCTGCCGAAAAGGATCAGATCGAGGCGGAGGTGGCCCGAAGAGAACGGGAACAGCAGCTCCTGGCTGAAAAGGGCAAGCTTCGGCAAATCGCCATCGAGGCGAAAATTGTCGAGGCAAGCGATGACTTTGTGCGAAATCTTGGAGTTTCATGGGGAGGGAAGTTTACTGCCCGCGTAGGAGACTATTCCTCCCAGACGGCATGGGGTACCAATACGAATAAAACAGAGGGGCAAACGAACCCTGTCTCTTATCCGTATCCAAAAGGAATAACCGCCTCTCCCGCCGGGTCGCAGGCAGCCGTTAACCTGCCGGGGGCTCTTGTTGGAACGCCGACCCTGGGCTTTGTCATCGGCGGTGCCAATGCCGTGTTGGAGGCACAGATCGCCGCGCTGGAATCCACGAGTTCGGGTAAGATCATCTCCACTCCCAAAGTAACGACGATGGACGGTGTTAAGGCAACCATCAAACAGGGTGAAGAAATTCCTTATACCACTTATGAAGCCTCGGGGGGGGCCTCTTACCCAAAGGTCAGTTTCAAGGACGCCTTGCTGAAGCTGGAAGTGACCCCGACCATTACGCCGGACGGCAGGATTTCCATGCTCATCAATGCCACCAACGACCGGGGGGATTATTCAAAAGCGTCAGAGTTGAATGGAAATATCCCCATTATTAAAAATGAAGTGGATTCCAAGGTTGTTGTGGAAGACGGCACGACCGTGGTCATTGGCGGTGTTTCCAAAACGACCGACGACAGGGGGATGAGCGGGGTGCCATGGCTTTCCAAGATCCCTGTCCTGGGCTGGCTTTTCAAATCAGAGAGCATCGATAAGACGAGGAAGCAGCTCTTGATCTTTGTGACCCCAAAAATTATACCGGATGTTGAGACTCCGTCAGTGGCGAAGGCGAGTCTTATCGGCAAGCCGTAATGAGTTTCATCGTGAAAAGGGTCTTTGAAACCATCCTCACCTTTGCCCTGGTGTTCGTATTCCTTGGCCTGGGGCGTTCCGGGGAGGCGGCAGCCTCCGGATCAGGAACATTTCGATGCGGACATGACATGGTGTCCCTGGGAGACAGCATGGCGGATGTCATGTTACGCTGTGGAGAACCTACGTACCGTCATGAAACGGGAGTCAGAGGGAAGGCCCGAACCGTCGTCCGCAAAAGCAGCGAACGTTCGCAGGGCGGTGAAAGTCATCACTCCGAAAAAGCAAAACGGACTGCCCGCAGGACGAACTATAAAGAGCAGGTGACGGAAAGGTGGTATTACAACAGAGGTTCCAATGATTTCGTTTACCGCCTTTCCTTTGAAGGTGGAACCCTGACTAAAATCGACCAGGGGAAGCGGGGCAAATAAACCCCACTCCACACCGGAGCGGATAGCGGGGCTTTAGGACAGAGTACTTGCTTGCACAGGCATCCGTTGAGCCATTGATGCCGGTGCCGGCGCGCGCAGCCCGGGATGTCACAGGCTATTGGAATGCTTGAGGCAATCCGATATTCCGAAGCATGCAAGAAAGTCCCGCATCTGTCTTGACATGCCATCCAGGCTGTGATAGCTCCTCCAACTGTAGGCAGACTTGTTCAAGTCGAATCATACCCGCATTACGTCAAAATTCTCAATACGGTAAGAATTCCATATGGATAGAGCCGCATTTTTCTCCGTAACACAAACCCTGCTTGAGCAAGGCGATTATGAGGGCGCCTTGGAGGCGGTAAAAATCTGGCTTGAAAAGCATCCCGGGGACGTTGATGCGCTTCTGGTTCAGTGCCATGCCTGCATGCGGCTGGGTAAACTCGACGAGGCCTCAGCCCTCGTTGAGGATGTGGAACTGACGGTATTGGGACTGTCTCGTGTCTTTGCCTGCATGGGGGATATCTGTTTCAAGGGGGGGTTGAACCAGGAAGCGGCCAAATTTTATCGTCGCTTTATAGCGTTGAACCCCGTTTCTGATCTTTCCCGGGAGGTATCCGGCAAGCTGCGGATGCTTGAGGAGGATCAAGCGGATTCCATTCAGGAATTCACGGCCGATGAAACGTCCGTCTCTCCCATGACGGCAGGTCTGCAAACGTTGACGATGGCGGACCTGTACATCCGCCAGGGGCATCTGGATGCGGCGGAATCTCTTCTGACACAGATGTTGATCAAGAATCCCGACGACCAGGCCATTCAGGAAAGACTGAACCAGGTCCTGGCTTCAAAGAACTCTTCGGCAACAAAAGCCATTCATCTCCGGCAGCGGGAGAAAGTGATGGAAACCTTGAATCTCTGGCTGATCCGCCTCCAGAAAAGAAGACGTTATGCGTTTTGAACGGAAGGATTATCAAATCCGTTTGTCCCGCTTGCGTTCCAAACGCTTTTTCCAGGGCGGCGTTCAAGCGCTTCTGCTCTTTGACCTGCATAATATCCGCTATTTGACGGGATTTACCGGAAGTGACGGGGTGCTGGTGGTTCGACCACAAGCGGCCACGTTGCTGGTTGACGGACGATACGTGACCCAGGCGCAGGAGGAAGTTCAAAGCGCCGATATCTATTGCTATCAGGACAAGGTGGATGGCATCGTAGCCGTTCTGGACCGGGCAGTGGAAGATCCTGTTGGTTTCGAAGCCTCTGCAGTGAGTTACGATTTCTATCAGAAGCTGGCGGAGCGGCTTCGAAAAGAAAACTTGACGCCTCTGTCGGAAGAGTTGTATTCGCTTCGGGCGGTCAAGGAGGATCGGGAGATTTCCTGTATCCGCCGGGCTGCACAGCTGTCCGCCGGTGTGCTGGAAGCCGTGTCCCGAAGGATTCGTCCGGGGATGTCTGAGCTTGATCTTGCCCTGGAGATTGATTTCGGGGCCAAGAGGGCGGGGGCGGAACGAATGGCCTTTGAAACGATCGTGGCGTCAGGAGCCAATGCCGCTTTGCCCCACGCAAAACCCGGTCGAAAAATCCTGGAATATGGTGATCTGGTTGTTGTAGACTATGGTGCGGTCGTCGATGGGTATTGCTCGGATGAAACCTGCACCTTCTGCCTGGGATCTGCGGATGACAGGAAACGGGAAATATACTCCAGAGTGAAGGAGGCTCATGACAGGGCTCTGGATGAGGTCCGCTCCGGCGTCACCTGCAGCCGCATTGATCATGTAGCAAGGGCTTGCCTGGCTCAATACGGCCTGGATTCCTATTTCACCCACGGCACCGGCCACGGCGTCGGGCTGGAGGTTCACGAAGCTCCGAGGGTATCGAGGAATACCGACACGGTTCTTTCCGAGGGGATGATTATAACCATAGAACCCGGAGTATATCTTCCCGGTCAATGGGGAATCAGAATCGAAGATACCGTGTTGGTGCGTGAGGACGGGGCTGAGGTCCTGACAAAAATGCCGAAAGATTTGCTGGTCTTATAAATTCAACAAACAGGGTGTTAATCTATGAAAATGTTTCCGGATGATCTTCTTTATAGTCGCGAACACATTTGGGTGGCCGTTGACGGCAATATGGCTACCCTGGGTATTACAGAGTATGCCCAGGAAAAGCTTGGAGATGTGGATGAGGTCGAATTGCCCAAGGGGGATATCTTTGTTGAAAGGGATGAACCCTTCGGGACGGTCGAGTCTGCAAGCGACGTATTTGAGCTGGTTTCACCCCTGTCGGGAGAAATCGTCAATGTCAATGAGGACATTCTGGATGACGTGACCATTCTGAACAGTGATCCTTACGATGCCGGGTGGATTGTGGTGATTGAGATGAAAGATCCAGAGGAGTTGGACGATCTTCTGGAGATCAGGGATTATCAGGATTACATTGCCCAGGAAGAGGATTGATTGCGGTGCTGATATTTTTTGGGTGACTCAAATTTTTTAGGTTGCAATTTGAAGCAATATTGCGTATAGAAAACATCTATCTTGTCGTTAGCCTGTTCCTTTTTGAGAGAAGATTGCGAAGTCCGCTCGTTATGTTAAAAAGATGATTTAAAAAGATTGCGAAGGGTTTTTCATATTCAATAAAGGCAGAGTTGCCCAGTAAGGAGTGTGGTAAAACATATTGGTAAAAGCAAAGGGTGGTTTACGGCATGAGAAATCATGATCCGTGCTGCCCTTTTTTTATATAACAGAGACGGAGGGTTAGTTGATGGGGCATTTGATTCGGTAAGATCTTTTACCGATATGAGCGGGTTGGCCGCTTTTTGTCTTAAATGTCTTGAATCCACCTTTCACGCTTGAGTCTTATTGAATTTCAGGTTCCGTCCATCGCTCCGAAGCTTAAACGAAATAAGATAAGAGTCTTCTGTTTTTCCCGCAATTCCAGTTCCAGAATTTCAATGAAGGTATGGCAGCGGCACTGCAGGCGGACACGAGTCGTAGCTTGAAGCGTTGGCAGAATCGACGGCAAAGCATGCCTTCGATAGGGAGCTGAAATGACGCGCCGGTACATTTCTTGTGGCCGCGCCCTTGTTTGGGCTTTTCCTGAGATGCGGTCATTCAGGGACTCGAGCCCGGGGGAGAGTAAGGAGTTAACGAGGTATCATTTGAACCAATATATAGAAAATCCATAAATGATAGAAGGAGATATGATTTGGAAGTTAAAGTGTTCGACAATGATGTGGAAAAGGCCTTGAAGATTTTGAAAAACAAGCTTTCTAAAAGTGGGCTGTTCAAGGAGTTGAAAGTCCGCAGGGCCTATGAGAAGCCATCCGTAAAGCGCAAGAGGAAGGCCATTGAAGCGCGGCGCCGCTTTGCGAAGGTCCAGAGAAGAAGAGGCGCGTAAGCGGAAGTTCATTCGTCCCTTTGCTGTGATGAGTAACGGCTGAACACAGGGTTTTCCATTGTGTCTTTGTAAAAATGACGCAGGCGGGGTTTTCACCGCATGAGCAATCGCCTTTGTCGTCCTGCAGGAAAGCTTTATTTCGGCATGGTGTGGAGTTTATGGCCAAGGTAGAGAAGCAGTATCTTGTAGATGCCCTTTCGATTGAGGAATCATGGCGGATATTCCGCATTATGGCCGAATTTGTAGAAAGCATCGAAGAGCTTTCCACGTTGAGAAACGCCGTCAGCATTTTCGGTTCTGCGCGTGTCAAGCCGGGGGATTCATGCTACCAGCAGGCGGAATACCTGTCGCGGCGCCTGGCGGAAAAGGGGTTCAGCGTGATCACGGGCGGCGGACCCGGCGTGATGGAGGCAGCCAATAAGGGGGCTTCCGAAGGCGGCGGAAAATCCGTGGGGATGAATATCCGTTTGCCCTTTGAGCAGAAGCCGAATCCTTATTCGAATGTCAGCATTGATTACAAATACTTCTTCATCCGCAAGGTGATGTTCGTAAAATATGCCGTGGCCTACGTGATATTTCCCGGAGGGTATGGCACATTGGACGAACTCTTTGAAGCGTTGACGCTCATTCAGACTCGACGCATCAAAAGTTTTCCCGTCGTTCTGCTGGGAAGTTCCTACTGGAAAGGCCTGATGGAATGGATGAGCGACACGATGCTGAAGGAGAATATGATCCTGCCCGAAGACCTTGACCTTATCCGGATTACCGACGATCCCGAAGAAGCCGTTCGGTACATTCAGCGATTCATCATCCTGTAATTTTTTCTTACCCTGGAGACATGGCGATCCGAACGGAAGAATCGGGCAATTCTCTGCGCAGAGTGCTTGCCGACCTCCAGAAGGGACGGCCGGCGCCCTGCTACCTGCTTTACGGTGATGCAGAATACGAAATTCATGACGCCTTTTCAAAGATCGTCAACGCACTGCTCCCTCCGGAAGATCAGACGTTAAACCTCTTTGTTCTGGACGGCGAGGATGAAGATCCTGAACAGATCGGCAAAGACCTCCTGAGCCCGCCCCTGATTCCCGGAAGAAAGGTTGTTGCCGTCCGCCGAACGAGACTCTTTCATTCCCGAAAGACGCTCAGCGATCTGGTGAGGCGGATTCGCCAGCAGATGAATGCCCACCCGCAGCAGGCTGCAAAGAACTTCATGACTTTTCTCGGGATTGCCGGATGGACTCTTGACGATTTTCGGGAGGACGGATGGAAGGCCATTTCCAACCAGGACTGGCAGCAGACGGTGGAGGGAGACCAGGGTGAGGAGCGCGCGAATTGGCTGCCCCGCATAATCGAGGTGTGCACAGGTCTTGGGCTGGGCGGCAAAAGCGCCGCCGTCAGTGACGCCGATTTTCTGGAAAGTATACTGCGCAGAGGTCTTCCCGAGGGCAATGTTCTCCTTTTGACGGCAGAGACCGTGGACAAACGGAAAAGGCTGTTCAAGGCGGTCAGTGAGCTGGGCCGGGTGTTGAACTTTTCTGTTGAGAAAGGCGAAGCACGGCAAAAAAATACCGTGATGGATTCAGCCAAGGCTTTCCTGACGGAAAAGGGGAAAGGAATGACCCCCGGGGCATGGGAGGTCCTGGGAAGCAAAACAGGCTTTCAGTTGCGGACCTCCATGGCGGCGCTGGAAAAACTGGTCACCTATACGGGGGAGCGCCGCACGATCGAGGCTTCCGATGTTGAGGAAGTCATCAGCCGGACCCGGGAGGATAAACTCTTCGACCTGACCGCGGCGCTTGGAGAGAAGAACCTGGAAAAGGGGCTGGTGCTCCTGCGGCGTTTAAAGGATCAGGGAAGCCATCCCCTGGCGATTCTTGCCATGCTCATCCGGGAATTCCGGTTGCTGCTTCATGCAAGGTGGTTGCGGGACAAGGGAGCTCTGCCCGGATATTCGCCCCGGATGGATTACGGGCGTTATACAAAGTCGATTTATCCCATCCTGAAGGCCTGGTCCGGGCAGACGGGGGACGTTCATATTGAGCTGGCGGATCAGCACCCCTATGTAGCCTTCAACACCCTCAGGATTTCGGAGAATTTTTCAGAAAAGCGGCTGAGGCGGCATCTTGAGGATCTATTGGCGATGGATCTCGCCATGAAATCTACGGCAAGGGATCCCGACCTGATGCTGGAACGGTTTGTGTTCGATGTCTGTCAGACCTGAGGCGGATTAAAGTTTTTTCAAGCGGCTTCGAGCTGCCTTCTCGCGTCGGGACAGCCGGTGGGCCGGTCCCTTCTTGCGGGTGCCCCCGGATTTTCGGTCATTTTCCTCCTCCGTTTCTTCTGGAGGGTCATCGGCACCGGCTGGAGATTTTTCAGAAGCGGCCGCCCTGGCGATCGCCGTTTCGAACTCCGGAGAGGATAAGGCGGTTGCTCCCCTACGAAGAACAAACCCGGCAACATCACGATCCGACGTCACAACAACGGTTTCCTCACCCAGGTGCAACGTCATGCGCTTGATGACATCATCGGCCTTTTCTCCCCTGCGGGAGTATATGATCGTGATCCCTCCCTGGCGGTCCCGCTCCTCGAAAGGGGAACCGCTTTCCCATCCGTCAAAGACAACCGTGATCCGATGTCCCTTCTGCTGTCGGTACAGGGAAACCCGCTGAAGGAGCGCCTGCCTTCCCGCTTCCAGGCTCTGCTTTTCGAAGCGGCGGAAGGTTTCGCTCTGCCGGATCAGATTATAGCCGTCGATGATGATGTGCATGGCAGAAAAGAGACGGGAAGAAACTCCCGGTTCCATGAAGTTCAGGCGGTCGGGAACACGCAATCCGGTGGGCATTTCAGCGCAGAACGCATGGCAGCAAGGGTCTGGCCGTAATGATCGCTGGAAAAAACGGCTGATCCGGCAACCAGTACATCCGCTCCGGCTCGGGCAACGGTGGAAATGTTCTCCCGGTTGATCCCCCCGTCCACTTCGATCAGTACGTGGGGAGCGGCGGCTGAAATCATGGTCCTGGCTTTGCGGATCTTAGGCAGCATGCTGTCGATAAACTGCTGTCCGCCGAATCCTGGATTTACGGTCATGATGAGGAGCAGATCCAGATCGGGGAGAATGTTTTCCAGAAGGGACAGCGGCGTTGCCGGATTGACCGAGACGCCTGCCCGGATGCCCCGCTCCTTGATGTGGGAGATCGTGCGGTGCAGATGATTTGCCGCTTCCAGGTGAACCGTAAGAACGTCGGAGCCGGCGTCTAGAAAGGCGTCAAGATAGGCTTCCGGTTGGTCGATCATCAGGTGGACATCAAAGGGCAGCCGGGTGTACTTCCGCAGGGATTGGACAACCGGCGCCCCGATGGTGATGTTGGGGACAAAGTGGCCGTCCATCACATCGATATGAATCCAGTCTGCTCCGGCGGCTTCCACCGCGGCGATTTCTTCGCCAAGACGACCAAAATCGGCGGACAGGATCGAAGGGGCTATCTTTTTCATGAAGCAATACCGTATTCCTGAATGAGTTTGAGTAAAAGGGTTACAACATCTCAGCGGGGCCGTCAAGGGAAAACCCGGAATCTGATGCATACCGCCGGGGGCGGAACGCTGCGCCGAAGAGCAGCGGAAACCGTCCATTCCGCCTCGAGGATTGAAATCCCCGGTGAGCATGGGAAAGAATGGAGCTGAAAGAATGATTTTTCTCTATAATCTGCTGTTGCCTCTGGCCGCCCTTGTCGGCCTTCCCTATTATGCCGTCCGGATGGTTCTTACGGGAAAATACCGCAAAAGTCTCGGACCCAAACTGGGCTTTTATCCGGACAGTAAGGTCTTCTCCGGCCTGGGGGGAAGCCCGCGCATCTGGATGCACGCCGTTTCCGTGGGCGAAGTGACGGCAGCGGCTCCGGTGATGGCCGAACTGCGGACGAGATATCCCCGGGCCTGTCTCGTCCTTTCCACGAGTACGGAAACAGGCCGGGAAATGGCGGATCGCCTCGTCACAGAGGCGACGGCTCACATATACTACCCACTGGATCTGCCCTTCGTCGTGGCAAGGATGCTCAGGCGTGTAAGGCCCGACGTTTTCGTTCCTACGGAAACGGAACTCTGGCCGAACTTTCTGACCCAGTGCAGGGCCAGGGGAGTGCAGGTTGTCCTGGTCAATGGCCGCATCTCCCCCCGTTCATTCCGCCGCTACGGCCGAACACGGTTTTTCTGGAAGGGCTTGCTGGAGGGGCTGGACGGCCTGGGTATGATCTCGGAAACGGATGCCCGGAGGGTGCAGGAACTGGGCGCTTTGCGGGAAAAGGTCCAGGTCCTCGGCAACGCCAAATATGACAGCCTGGCCTCCCGGACCTCTGACGATCTGCGGGCGGAAATTTCCCGGAAGCTCGATATTCGGCCAGGCAGCCCTGTTTTTGTTGCCGGGAGCACCCATGAAGGCGAGGAAGACGCCTGCCTGGCCGTTTACCGGCGCCTGCTGGAGGTTGATCCGGAATTCCAGCTGATCCTCGTTCCCCGCCATATCGAAAGAGGGGATGCGGTGGCCGACCTGGTCCGGCAGGCCGGTTTCAAGGACATCTTCCGGGTATCCGAAATGGGCGGTGGACGGCGGCGCAAGGGGAATCGCATCGTGATCGTGGATGTCATCGGCGAATTGTTCAAGGCCTACAGCCTGGCCACGGTGGTGTATTGCGGGGGAAGTCTCGTCCCGCGGGGAGGGCAGAATATCCTGGAGGCGGCCGCCTGGGGGAAGGTGGTCTTATACGGGCCGTCAATGGAGGATTTTGAAGGGGAAAAGGCACTTCTCGAAGAGGCAGGGGCCGGCATTTCTGTTGCCGACGAAAAGGAATTGCTGGCGCGGATGCTCTATCTCCTTGCCGATCCCGAGCAGTTAAAGCGCCGGGGCGAGCAGGGCCGGCTGGCCATCGCCGCCAATGCCGGCGCGGCTCGGCGGTATGCCGATCTCATCGGGCGGCATCTTGCGGCGAGATAATTTCCTCCAGGAGCTCCAAAAGCGGCTCGAGGCTCTCCGGCTGCAGAGCCGAAACGGCGACGGCCTGAAATCGCCGGCAGAGGATCTCAAGAAGGGCTTTGTCCTCCAAGCGGTCGGCCTTATTGAAAACCCGCAGGGTTTTCTTGCCTGAAATCCCGATTTCCTCCAGAATCTTCTCCACCGCTGCAATATGGTTTTCAAAGCTCCGATTGCTCACGTCGATGACGTGGAGGAGGATGTCCGCCTCGTAGAGTTCCTCCAGGGTGGCCTTGAAGGCGGAAAAGAGATCGCTGGGGAGGTCGCGGATGAAGCCCACGGTATCGGTGATGACGGCTTCCGCATCCCGGGGGAAGCGCAGGCGTGAGCTTTTGGGGTCCAGGGTGGCAAAGAGAAGGTCTTCGGTGAACACGGAACTCTTCGTAAGGGTGTTGAGCAGGGTGGACTTTCCGGCGTTGGTGTAGCCCACAATGGAGATCACGGGCAGGCCTGTACGTTCCCTCCTGAGACGCCGCTGGCCCCTGGCCTTTTCGATATTGCGGATGTCCTGCTCCAGGTGCTGGATCCGCTCCCGCACCCGCCTCCGGTTGATCTCCAGCTTGGTTTCTCCGGGTCCCCGGCCGCCGATTCCCCCGGTGAGGCGGGACATGCCCGTGTGGCGCGTCGCCAGACGGGGCAGAAGGTATTTCAGCTGGGCCAGCTCCACCTGGATCTTGCCCTCCCGGCTATGGGCGCGGCGGGCGAAGATGTCCAGGATGACCTGTGTCCGGTCGATGACTTTCATTTCCGTAAAATCCGCAAGCGAACGGACCTGGGCGGGTGTCAGCTCATGGTCGAAGATGAGCAGGTTGGCATCCATCTGCAGGGCTTTGATGATGACGTCGGCCAGTTTTCCCTTTCCGAGGAGATATTTCGGGTCGAGTTGCGTCCGATGCTGCAGGATCGTATCGAAGACCTCCACACTGCAGGACCGGGCCAGTTCCTTGAGCTCTTCCAGGGAGCCCGCGCTGTCGGAGAGGGGATTCGTTTCAACTCGGATCAGGATGGCCCGGTCGGCGGAATCCACCTTCCGGGACCGCTGGGTTCGGGCAAACTCGTTCTCCAGGGCATTTATAAAGGCCAGAAAGTCCGCCTTCAAATCGGATATCCGTTGCGGTGGAGAAATCAGCCAGTAGCCGCCGTCCGGGTTTTCGGGAATCAGGTGGGCGGTGGAGACGGAGCCCGGCAGTCCATCGGGACCGGCTTCCACCGCACAGATGAGATCAAGGCGAAGAAGGGCCAGGTCACTGAGGTCCTCGGGGCTCAGGGGCTCGGGGTTCAGGTGGGTGTGAACAAGACGGAGACCCTTGAAGCGGGCGGAAGAGGAGCGGAATCCCTCCAGGCTGGGGATCAGGATGCCCCGGTGTGTGCCGACGATCACAAAGGCCACTTCTCCGCGGCGGCTCAGCAACACCCCAAGCTGCCGGTTGAGCTCCCGGGACAGCTCCGTAAGCTGCCTGGCCATTTCCTGCGTGACGACGGCATCAGGCGGCACCCGTCTCCGGTAGAATTGCTCCAGCCGTTTGAGTTGGACCGCTTTCAGGCCCGTGAGGTTCCCGTAAATTTTTTGAATCGCGTTTCTCCTTTCGGGTGAGCAAAAGGTGCATCCGTCTCCGGACGATCCAGGATGCTGAGAGGGGCTCTCTATCACCTAACGTAGTTATCATGGGGTGCTGATCCGGTCAAGAAGGGAGATAAAAAAGCGCCCCGGAGGCATTGCCCCGGGGCGCTGAAATGGAACTTTTACAATGGAAATCCGAAACGAAGCTGCTCTTAGAAGCTCAGATCCAGTCTGTGCATCAGCAGATAGGTGTCATCCACATCGTTGTCGGTGGCGCCCTTGTAAATGTCACCGGCCCACAGATAACCGAAGCCGACCGTATAGGTCAGGTTGTCGTAAATCTTGTAAGCGGCGGTGAGATCGAATTCCGTTCCGTATTCGTCATCATCATAGTTGTCCGGCTTCTCGTCGGCAAAGGCATAGCTCAGCTTGGCCTGGACGTCCAGTTTGGGGATCGGTTTGAAACCGCCGTAAATCTGGAAGAGGTGGGCATTTTCCATGACCGCACCGGTATGATGATCGGTACCTAAACTAAGGGCTCTCGCCGTGCTGTCACCCAGCCACTTGTTGGCGTATGCGCCCCAGAGGATCAGGCAGGGATCGAAGATGGAACCGCCGGTGGGCAGACCGGAACGGTAACCGCTGGCACCGAAGAAGTTGGATCCTTCGATCTCTTCGTCGGAGTCGGGATCGTCACCGGAGACATAGGCGTAGAAGGCGCCGACATAGGCGGGGCCGATATTTCCCTTGGC
>MVRU01000015.1 GCA_002067745.1 Syntrophus sp. PtaU1.Bin005 | reverse complement strand
GATCAATAAGAAAGACAGGGGATGACCTGCCCGTCATCCCAAAGTATAAACACTGCTCTGGGTGGTCAAAATTCGATTATCACAGGTGGTCAATTTTCGGTTGTCATTACCAACCATAATTTCATATGATAGCAAGGGAGGTGAGCGAGAATGCAGGATGATATTTTTCAAGGCACTTTTCAAGATCCCAAGGCCCTGAAGAGGGATCAGCGCGAGATTATCCAGGAACGTGCAGCCAGGACACGGGAAATATCCCGTCAAGAAGCCCGAGAGGGCGTAACCATAAGCAGTGAGGACAATATCAATTTTTTTGAAAGGTAAAACGATGGAAAATCAAGAAATTACGACGGAAAAAGTGGAAGCCCTGATTGCTAAGGCCAAAAGAGGGGTAGAGCTGAGCGAGCCGGAACGACAGTATTTGCGCGAGTTCAGAAATATGGAGGCGTATCGCACCAGGTCAGGCGGCGTCGATTTCCATGCGACGGAAAAAATGAGCAACCCCCTTGACGAGGGGGCGTTCATCAAGACAGAAAATAAGCGTTTTGCAGAGGCTAACCCCTACAAAGGACGCATTGCCGTTTACGACCCGGACCGCGCGCCGACTCCAGCAGCGAGCGTTCCGATGACTTCTTTCCCCAGCGGCGTTCTACACGCATTCATTGGCTGATTCGGTTCCCCCGCCCTGTCTGCCTCCTCCGGGGGGCGGGCAGGGGGGGAATTCTGTCAATTCACCTCTCCCTGATTATCAACCCGGGGTTTACCGGCTCTGGTTGGCCGTGACTCTTCATGCTGTTTTCACCCTCACGGCCAGGGATGGCCGGCATGTCGGCAGCGCCCGGCTTTTTCTGTTCGATGAGGATAACCAATTTTTGGAGGCAGTTTGCGACGGCCTGGGGATTTCCCCTGAGGCTTTCCGGGAGCGCGCGCAGAAATTGGGATTGACCGAGCTCTGTATTCACAGCCACGGCAACGGCAGGTAAGGCAGGGTTGAATTTTAACGCCCCTAGACGATACCTTCCCTGTCCCAGGGTGAGAAAGTCGATTTAGGGGCAAATTTGAGCGTCAAGTAATCCGAGGAGTCGGAGCCTTCCAGCCGGAAGAGCGCGCAGTGCACTGTCACGCCTCCAGATGTGCATCACGCTCCTAAATTTTCTTCTTATCTTTCCCAGATGAGAGTGGCGCTTCATTCACGCTCAGACCCTTTTCAATCAGGAAACGGATAGCCTCAGAGCGCGAATTTATGCGGTTCCCGAAACGAAAGTCATCGATCCGGTTCAAGAGGTCATTATCAAGTGTGATCAGTATTTTCGGCTTATCTGTAGGCATATGAAGAACATACAATATGTATTTTTAAGAATCAACAAAGAATATCTTGACAATCCCTGATATCGGGGATATATGGGATATCATCAATCTCAAACTTAGGGCAAAAAACAGAACATAGAAAATCAGAAACCCCCGGAAGATTCCGCATTCGGCGACGGTGCGGGCGGCCCCTAAGCCCGAGAGAGATCTTCCAGGGGTTTTTTTATTGAAAAGAGGAGGTGACGGAATGAGTGACAACGCAGCAATCCAGATTGCAGACGAAGAAATAAAGGAGATCGATCGCAACCTTCAGTTTGCCCTGGGAGTTCTGGAGCTTTTTCATGGCGTGGGGCGCGGTGACATATGTTATGGCGATCCCGTTCTGCTCGAAGCAGAGCGCCGACTGCACGATGTACGGCAAACGTTGAAGCTGATGTAATGACCAACAACAAGAATGGCGGAGGTGGCACAATGAGCGAAAACACTGTAATAAAAATTCCAGAAGATACGTTCAGCAGTGGAGTGTATGATGCAAAAATTGCTTTGGGTGTGTTACATCTCATCGTTAAAAATCATGAACATACTCCCGGAGCGTTTTTCATCATTGAAGATGCAATGGGCAGATTGGAGGATGCCATTTCGGACTTTGAGTTTTGGGCAAATGAGGAGAATTGGAGGATGTTGAATGAAAGACAAGGCGATGAGTAAAAAAGAGATTGCAACAAATGCGGAAGTGCTTACTCTATCTGACCTGAAGAATAACCCTCCCGTCAAAAAGGTCATGAATTACAGGATATTGAACGAGATCCCCGCAGAGGTCCTTGATATCTACCGTTCGGGTGATGTAAGAATGCAAAACTTGTTGCGACTCTTCGCGCGAAATTTATGGAGAACCATTGAAATTACACGGCAAGAGGTAGAGCTGGGAAAGGAACTAGCCAGCCTCATAAACACGAAATTGTGAATCCTCAGCCGTTCGGGGGCTTTGGTGCCCCTGGGCGGCTATGCAATTCAATGAGGGGAGCATTATGGATCGAATCAAGGCCCTGGAAGGCCAGCTTTCCACTGCAGAGGCCAAAATTCAGAACCTCTTCAAGGCCGGAAAGGTCCCCGGTCCGGAAGATTACGCAGAGATTGACCGGATTAAGAAGGAACTGAAGACGGCGCGGCGGATCAAATCCACCAAGGAAAAGCGAGGCGAAACAGAATTTTTTTCTACGACCATCGGAGTCAATGTCCCCCTGGGGGTCCGTGAGCAGATTGAGGGCCTTGCCGCTGCAAAGGGTGTAACCCTGTCAGAGTATATGAGGCTGGTAATTTCTGAACACTTGGACAGGGTGAGGCGGTGATAAAAGTCGTATAATGTTCTCAACTGTAGGCTCCATCAGAGGCGCTTTTCCAGTAAAATAGTGGGGCATGATTATTTCTGATATATCAAGTATATTCAATTACTTGCAGAGTGTTTCATGCTCGGGTGGAGGAAGAGCCCCTTTTTAAAGGCCAAAGTGGAGGGAAGCAAAAAACAGTTGGTTTACATAACATGACTTGTAAGACGTTAGCGCCATGGTGGAGGGAAATTTTAAAGTTTGTTCCATCAAAAGGAAAACTCGTCTGGAGTGGTCGCACCGCTGCTACGGAATCCAACCCCGTAACCCGCATGATTCAAGAATCAACCGCCACAACCAAACAATCGGCCTGTTTGTCCTCCCGAACCGCTCAGGGGCATGAAACTTTAGTTTCGCCGAACCCCCCGCTAGAGGGTCTTGAGGACCAGACAAGTTCTTTTACCTATGTGAAGAGAGTCTCCCTACCAGACTCATCTTCCGCCTTGTCCGGTCATGGGGTGGGATAGGGCACCCTCCGGACAAAGGCAAAAATCTTAATAGGGGATGGATTCCTGGCCGTTGCATCCACCGTCATCCCCCCCAATCGAGAATACGTTTAAAAGATAACACCTGGAGGGATCACCTGTCAACCTGTACGGGAAACGGTATGATCTTGGCACCGGCTTTCAGTCCGTCAAGGTAATCCGCCCATGTCTGCATCATCTTTTTGCGTTCGGAAAGGTGCGCTGTCCTGTTGTATGCCCTCCCATTTGGATCTCTGACTGCATGAGCCAGTTGGTGTTCGATGAAATCCGGCCTGACCTGAAGGACTTCATCAAGGATTGTCCTCGCCATGGCTCGGAAGCCGTGCCCTGTCATTTCGTTTTTGGAATATCCCATGCGCCGAAGCGCGGCGAGTATGGCATTTTCTGACATCGGCCTTGCGAGGGACCGCGCGGAAGGGAACACATAACGCCCTGATCCGGTCAAAGGATGAAGGTCTTTGAGTATTTCAACAGCCTGACAGCAAAGAGGGACAAGGTGAGGCTCTTTCATCTTCATCTTTTCCCCCGGTATATTCCAGGTGGCTTCATCAAGGTTGATTTCTGCCCATTCCGCGTGACGGAGTTCTCCGGGTCGAACAAAAACCAATGGCGCAATACGAAGGGCGCACTTGACGACAAAGTGACCTGTGTAGCCGTCTATTGCTCTCAATAGGGGGGCTACTTCTTTCGGGTCTGTGATCGCGGCATGATGTTTTTCTCCGGGCTGAGGTAAGGCACCCCGTAGATCTGCCGCAGGATCTCGCTCTGCTCTGCCCGTAGCGACCGCGTAACGGAAAATCTGACCCATCAATCCCCGGACCCTGTGCGCTGTTTCAAGTGTCCCACGGCTTTCAATCCGTCTCAGGGTGGTTAAGAGTTCAGGGGCCTTCAAATCCTTAATCGGTCGTGCGCCGATCCACGGGAACAGATCGCGTGTTATGGCGTTCAGAATTTTTGTTGAATGTCCTGGTGTCCATGTAGGGGTAAATTTTGCGTGCCATTCACGGGCGATGACTTCGAATGTTTCTGTTTCTGACGTTTCAGCCTGTTTTTGTGCTTTACGGACAATTCCGGGGTCCCGGCCTTGAGCAAGTAACTTTCGAGCTTCATCCTTTCGTTCCCGGGCATCGGCGAGGCCTATTTCCGGATAGGTGCCAAGTGATAGAAGTTTTTCCTTACCGTCAAAACGGTACTTCAGCCGCCAAAGTTTCCCGCCCTTGGGTGTCACAAAAAGAAATAGCCCATCACCATCGAAAAGTTTAAGAGGCTTTTCCGTGGCTTGGGCCTTTCGGATTTTCATATCATTCAGTGCCATAAAGATACCCCACCTGTTGTGGGGGTATTCGCTTCTTGTGGGGTAGTGGATACCCCCGGATATACCCCCAAACCTCCCGAATTTTGATAAACTTTATAACACCTCCTTGAATAAACGGCAACAAAAAACCCGTTATTTCTAACGGGTTTTGCACATCTTTGAACTTCCTGAAACGATGATTTGGTGGAGATGAGGGGGATCGAACCCCTGGCCTCGGCATTGCGAACGCCGCGCTCTCCCAGCTGAGCTACATCCCCATCCGGAAACGGAATACTTACCAGCGAAAGAACGATGCCTTATAATATGAACATTCCTCCTCTGTCAAGTAATTGTTCACCGTGAAAGATTCCCGACCGACGACGGCATCCTGCCTATCCGGGCCATCTTTTTGAATTTGCCGGAGCGTTCTTGCCGACCGGCTTTTTGTTTCGATCATCGACCGGCGGATATAACAGGATCTCCTGAACAGGGGAAGGATCCTGTTCCAGGTTTTCCGGGCGGAAGGCTATGGACCAGGGGGATCTTCCGATCCATGCAAAGGGGTGTCACCTTTTTTGCATAAAGTGCATTCCGTATGACCGTTTCACGGGTCAGAATCCATCAAACTCAGCAAGGTGAACACTTATGGCAAAAATCGATGCTTTTTTTCAATTGATGCATGAACAGGGCGCATCGGACCTTCACCTCATTTCCGGGCAGCAGCCTGCCATTCGGCTACGTGGCGAACTGGAGCGGGTCAAGTATAACACCCTGGATAATGATGAACTGAAGGCCATGCTCTATGAAATCACCCCGGAACACAAGGTCAAGCAGTTCGAGGAAACGGGCGATGTGGATTTTGCCTATGAAATTCCTGGATTGGCCCGCTACCGTGCCAATTTTTTCGAGCAGAAGTTCGGCGTGGGGGCTGTGTTCCGGGAGATTCCCAGCGAGATCCTGACCTGCGAGCAGCTGGGACTTCCACCTGTCATTTCCAAGCTGGCCTCGCTCCCCCGGGGGCTGGTCCTCGTGACCGGACCCACCGGCAGCGGAAAGTCGACGACCCTGGCGGCCATCGTCAATGAAGCAAACCGCATCCGCAAGGATCACATCATCACGGTCGAAGATCCTATCGAATTTGTCCATCAGAGCCAGAGCTGCATCGTCAATCACCGGGAAGTGGGCATCCACACGCAGAGTTTTTCGGCGGCTCTCAGAGGCGCCCTCCGTGAAGACCCGGACATCATCCTGGTGGGCGAAATGCGGGATCTGGAAACCATCTCGCTGGCCGTGGAGGCCGCCTCCACAGGCCACCTCGTCTTCGGGACACTCCACACCACAAGCGCGGCCAAGACGGTTGACCGGGTCATCGAGGTGTTTCCCTCGAGCGAACAGGCCCAGATCCGCTCCACCCTGGCAGATGGTCTGCGGGCCATCATTGCCCAGGTTCTGTTCAAAAGAATCGACAAGAAAGGGCGCTGCGCCGCCCTGGAAATCCTTATTGCCAATGCGGCGGTACGCAACCTGATCCGCGAGTCCAAGACGTTCCAGATCCCCTCCATGATTCAGACGGGGAAAAAGTACGGGATGCAGCTTCTGGATGACGCCATCATGGAGCTGTTCAATAAGGGCTGGATCAGCGCCGACGAGGCCTACATGAAGTGCAACGACAAGGCAAAATTCCGGGCTCTGTTGAAAAGCCCGCCGGCTGATTTCACGGAAGTGTAATCCCGGCAGCTGCAACCAGGCAGCGGATCGTCGCGAAGAGTGTGGAGGGGGAAAAGGCCTGCCCCCAGTGATCTATTTCTGAGGAGCCAGAACATGCGAAGGCAGGAACTCGATTATATTTTAACGGAGATGCTCGATAAATTCGACCATGTGTCCGATCTCAATTTTACCGTGGGTAAGCCCTTTCAGGTTGAAAGTTCCGGGCAACTGACCTCCGTGGACTTTGACCCTCCTTTTGAACGCTTGACGCCCTTTCAGACGGAGATGCTCGCCCTGAATCTCATCGGCGGAGACCGCCGCCTGACGGAAAACCTCATTGCCTCGGGGTCCTGCGACTCTTCCTATGAACTGCAGGGAAAGGCCCGTTTCCGTGTCAATATCTTCTCCCAGCGGGGAAACTATTCCATTGTCCTGCGAAAGCTGGAAACCACCATCCCGACGATTGTGGATATGAATCTGCCGGAGGCCTTCGAAAAAATGGCCCAGGAGATCAACGGCATCATTCTCGTCACCGGAGCCACGGGAAGCGGAAAATCCACCTCCCTGGCCGCGATGCTCAACGCGATCAACGAGTTGAAATCCGTCCATGTGGTGACCCTGGAGGATCCTGTGGAATTCGTCCATCCTCACAAGAAGTCGACCTTCAATCAACGGGAAATGGGGATCGATTTCGACACCTTTGCCAATGGGCTTCGTGCCGCTCTGCGCCAGGCGCCCAAGGTGATCCTGGTCGGGGAAATGAGAGACAGGGAGACGGTGGAAATCGCCCTGGCCGCGGCGGAAACGGGGCATCTGGTTGCGAGCACCCTTCATACGGTCGATGCCGGGCAGACCATCAACCGCATTCTCGGAATGTTCCCGCGCGAGGAGGAGCGCCAGATCCGCATCCGTCTGGCCGACACGGTCCGCTGGATCGTCTGTCAGCGGCTGCTGCCCAAGGAAGGGGGAGGGCGGGTGGCGGCCTTTGAAGTGATGGCCAGCAACCTGCGCGTGAAAGATACGATCCTCAACGGGGAATCGGAGGGCAAGACCTTTTACGAAATCATTACCGCCGGCAAAGCCTTCGGGATGATCACCTTTGATGAGTATATCGTGGAATTGTATGCACGAGGCCTCATCAGTGAAGAAACGGCGAAGATTTATGCCTCCAACAGGGGAGTCGTGGGCCGGGGAATCGATTCGGTCAAGAGCGCCAAGGGTGAGGCGACAACAAGCCTTGGCAAGCTGGAGGTCGATACCGGCTATGGAAAGATGAGAAGATTTTAGAGGGAGGCGGTAACCTATGGAGGAAGGCAAAAATCCTTTGATTGAGAATGCAGCCGGTTCGTATGACGCTTCGGAGCGGCTCTTTGACTTTCTGGTTGAGCAGGGGGAGACGGCGCTGGTTTGCGAGAGCGATTCCGGCGCGATAGAGAACATCAGCACGGCTCTTAAACGCCTGGACTATGCTGTGAACGTGGCGGAGTCCGCGGAGGACGCTCTTCAGAAGATGCGCTTTCACATTTTCGATGTGCTGATTCTTCATGATGATTTTGACGGGCAGAAGGGGGGCGAGAACCTTCTGAAGGCCCTGGAATTGCTGGACATGTCCATTCGGAGGAAAATGTTTGTCGTTCTCGTTGGCGACTCTTTCCGCACCATGGACAATATGGCGGCCTTCCACAGGAGTGTGAATCTCGTTGTTCATACCGGGGATCTCAATGAGCTTGCGGCCATCGTCAAACACGGGGTGCAGGAGAACAAGGTCTTTTACCACACCTTCATGGAGACCTTGAGGAACATGGGGCGGATCTGAGGCGGGCAGGATCAGGCTCTGTTGCCGGCTGAAAGACCCTTGGCTTTGCGGCGGGCTTCTTCCGCCTGCTCGGGGAGATTGAGCTTTTCGTAGGATTCGGCCTGGTAAAGGTAAAAAAAGGCATTGTTCTCTTCCAGGGCGATGGCGCGGTCGAACATTTCCACGGCGTCAAAATGGCAGCCTGCGTCGGCCAAGGCGCGTGCCAGGCGGTTGTAATAGCTTGCACCAAATCTGGGGTTACAGGCAACGGCGGCTTCCACGCTGTGCCTGGCTTCGAAAAGGTGCTGCTGCTTCACCTGGACTTCCGCCAGGCGGATCAGGCAGAGGGGATCGCCGGGGCAGGTTGCCAGGCTTCGGCTCAGCAGGATTTCCGCCCGGTCCAAGGCTCCGGATTCCGCAAGGGCATTGGCCAGGCGCTGATAGAAATGGGCCGCTGCTTCCGGATCCAGGGCGACAGCCTCCCCATAGGCCGCTTCAGCGGCATCGTATTTTCCATCGGCGACAAGGGCGTCGCCATAAAGACAGAAAAGTTCCGGGGCGTCCGGCTCCAAACGGGTGATCTTTTCGAAGACCTCCACCGCTTCAGAAGTCATCCCTGCCACCAGAAACGCATTGCCCAACTCCCTGAGAAGGGGGTATTCATCCGGCTGCGCTTCAACCGCCTGGCGGCAGATCGCTACAAGACGGTCATACTGCCGCCCATCGCGGTAGAGCCGAACCAGTTCGTCAAAGGCGAATCCGGTGAAGACTTTGAGCTTCAATTCCGCGGCAAAAAGCGTTTCAAAACAGCAGATGGCCTCTTCGCGGGAGCCGCTGTCGTGAAAGGCCCATGCCTGAGCCAGGAGGAAGGATTCTTCGCCGGGATACTGCTCGACAAGCCGGCCGTAGAGCACGGCCGCTTCAGCATACCGCCCGGCTTCCATCATCTGTTCCGCCGATGTTAACAGGATTTCCTTTTCGGAATCGGGTTTACTGGACATACTTCAACATGATGCCATCGCTTTTTCCCCGGAAGAGGACCGCTCGACCGCCGTGCAGCCCCCTTCCGGGATTACGCGTCTATTTCAGCAACTGCAGGATCCGCAGCAGTCGCCGGGTGCCAGTGATGAGGTCACCTGAAAGCCGGATCCTCGTTCATCTTCGATAAAATCGACATAAACGGGTTTAATCTGTTCAAACAGGTCCGTGGTAATCAGGAACGTGATTCCCCTTTCCTGAAATTGTTCGTCGCCGTCTCGAGGCTCATCCAGAGCCATTCCCAGTGAGGGACCGGATCAGCCGCCCTCCGTCAGCGTCAGCCTGATCGGGTGGACCTCCTCCAGGGTTTTTAAGAACTCATGGATCTTCTCTCCAGCTTTTTCCGAAACTTGAAACATTCTTTTCTCCTTCGGCAGAGATGGTGGCATCTGCCTCTTCTTTTGAATTTAATATGCGGAATACTGAATGATTCCTGGAATTTTGTCAATGAATTTCTGTCATCGGGGAGGGGACGGTTCCGCTTCTCGAAGTTCATTCCTGTCCAGTTTTCTCGCCTCGCTGATCAGCAGGATCGGTATCTGGTCCCGAATTTCATAAAGAAGCCCGCAGGCTGAGCAGGTCAGCCCGTCCTCATTCTCTTCCGGATCGAATTTCCCCCTGCATCGCGGGCAGACCAGAATGTCCCGCAGCTTTTTCCCGATCATGCTCTTCTCCTTTTCCTCTTTCTGTATTGCCTTTTATAGGCGGGTGATTTCGACCGGTCCGCTTCCTGCCGCTCATGGCGAGTCGGGATCCGGCAGGGGAATGCACCTCCGGGCCGCAGGAGACTCCAGGACGCCCTTCACGGCGTCGAAGACCTCGTCCACGGAAATGTTGTGCATACAGATCCGCGTTTTGCAGGATTTCCGGAGGCAGGGGCTGCATTCCAGGCCTTTGCGCAGGACCCGGTGCCCTTTCCCATAGGGCCCCGTCCGGGCGGGATCGGTCGGTCCGAAAAGGGCGACAACCGGTGTTCCCACCGCCGCCGCCAGATGCATGGGGCCGGAATCCGTGGTGATCAGCAGCCGGGCGCGCTGGTAAAGATGGGCCAATTCGCGCAGAGACGTTCGCCCGCCGAAATTGAACGCAGGCGCGGTCATCCGAGAAAGAATGTTCTCCATGGGGGCCGGATCGCTGCCCGTGAAGACGACCGCCGCCTTCAATTCCCGGGAAATCCGATCTCCCAGGCGGGCGAATTTTTCGTCGTCCCAGAGCTTGGTGTCCCAGAGCGCCACGGTGTTGATGGCGACGAGATTTTCCTGGCCGCTGAGATGGAATTCCTCGAAGAGGTGATCGATGTGCCGATGCTGGGGGGCCGATATATCGAGGAAAAATTCCGGCTGCTTCACATCGGCGCCCAGGTGCCGCGGAAAATCCAGGTAGCGGTCTACGGCATGGCGGCTCAGGTCTTCGGGAATTTTTTCCGTATAAAAAAGACCACTCAGCTCCTGCATGCTGTCGTAGCCGAGCCTTCGGGAAGCGCCGCTCAGCCATGCCAGAACGGCGCTTTTGAAGAGGCCGTGAAAATCAATGACCAGATCGTACCGCCGGCTGCGAAGGTCGGAAATAAAGCGCCCCGCCTCCTTCAGGACTTTGGAATATTTCCCCTCCTTCAGCTCTTTGATCCAGCGCTTCCTGCCTGAGATGATGAGTTCATCGAGGCAGGGATGATTTCTGAGCAGATCGGATGCGGCCTCTTCGACGACCCAGGATATGTGGGCCCGGGGGAAGCGGCGCCGGAGGGCGGCCAGGGAAGGGAGGGTGTGGATGACGTCGCCCACCGCGCTTAATTTGACGATCAGGATCTTCACGGTTCGAGGTCCTGAATAATCCAGCGAACGGCGTCGAGGAGACTGGCGGCGATCCTGTCCGGCCAGGCCCGGCCTTCCCATTCTTCATGCGGGAGATCCGGCGTATGCCCGGGGAGGCAACCGCCCCGAACGAGGACCGATTTGATTCCCGCCCTTGAAGCCGCTTCGATGTCGGTGGGCATGTCGCCGATCAGATAGGACCGGGAAAGATCGAGATTCATCTCTTCCGCCGCCTGCCGCAGCATGCCGGGTTCCGGTTTGCGGCAGGGGCAGACCTTCCGGTACAAGCCGAGCCCTTCGGTGGGATGATGGGGGCAGTAGTAGAAGCGGTCGATCTGCGCCCCCTGCGCCAAGAGCAGCTTCTGCAGGTGGACGTGCAGCATCTCCACAACGGCTTCCGTAAAATAACCTCGCGCAATGCCGGACTGGTTGGTGGCGACGACGGCCTTCATGCCGCTCATGTTGATCAGGCGCACCGCCCTGGCGCTGTCCGGAAAAAGCTTGAGCCTGTCCAGGCGGTCGAGATATCCGACCTCTTCAATCAGCGTACCGTCTCGATCCAGAAAGACGGCGGGATATTTCTTCATTTCCTTACCTCCGTTCTTCGGTCCGCCTGTTCGTCGGTTGCGTTGAACGGCCTGTTGATGATGAGCGCAATATAATTCCAACTGCGGGGAAAAGCAATTTCAAAGCTGTCAAAAAATTTCTGATTTCTCGGACAAGTTGCTTCTGTACAAGGTGCGGCCATAAATGTTAAGGTCTTACACCCTCTGTTTGGTGAATAGTTCTTCTTTATCCCCAGACTGAATTCGACAACGTTGCCCGATTCCAACGGTTCCCAGGGGGGCGGAAACCGCTCATCATTCAATTCCCGGTCGATGTTCGTAGGGGATGAGGAAGGGAAGAAATTTTTCGACGTTTTTAAGGAGGCGGTCATGGAATGCACGATCTTAATCGGCGGTCAGGCCGGACAGGGGCTGGCTTCCATCGAAAGGGAACTGGCGGCGCTCCTCTTCCGGCTCGGCTACTTCTTTTTTGCGACCAAGTTTTATATGTCCAGGATCCGCGGAGGGCACAACGATCACCTTTTCCGAATCGCGGAACGCCCTGTTCACGCCCTGAGCGGAGAATCCTGGGATGTCCTGGTTTCCCTGGATGAGGAAACACAGCGGAGGTGCAAGGCGGATCTGAGCGCCCGGGGGCTCTGTCTCTCTCCCGCGGAAATCGCCGAGATCGAGAAGAGGGCGAAGGATGGGTTTTCCAATGTTGTCATGAGCAATCCCCTCCTGGTGGGGGTGCTTCTGCGGATCATCGGGGTCCGGTCCGATGCGCTGGAAGCAGCAGCCAGGGAAGAGGACCAGCCGGCGGCCCTGCTGGCGGGAATGGCCCTGGCGGAGGAGTGGGACATGGCCGACCGCTTTGTCCTTCAGCCTAGGGCGGAAAGCCCCTATACCTTTGACGGAAATTCCGCCATCGGATTCGGCTCGCTTCTGGGCGGGTGCCAGTTCATGGCGGCGTATCCCATGACGCCGGCCACCTCCCTGATGCTCTATGTTGCGAAGGCGGCCCTTGAGCTGCCGGTGCATTTCGAGCAGGCCGAGGATGAGATCGCGGCGATCAACATGGCACTGGGGGCCTCTTATGCTGGGCTTCGGTCCATGGTGGCGACATCCGGCGGCGGTTTCGCCCTGATGACGGAGGCCGTTTCCCTCGCGGGAATGACGGAAACGCCCATCGTGATCGTCATCGCCCAGCGCCCCGGACCCTCGACGGGATTGCCGACACGCACCGAGCAGGGGGACTTGAATGTTGTGCTTTCCGCCGGGCATGGGGAGTTCCCCCGCCTGGTTTACGCGCCCGGTTCCCTTCAGGAGGCCGTCGATCTGGCAAAGCGGAGCTTCGAAATGGCCGACCGGTACCAGATTCCTGTTTTTATCCTGACGGATCAGTATCTGGCGGATTCCATTCAGCTGCTGGAAGGTTCTCCCGAGCTTTCCGTTGCATTACGGCAGTATGAGATTTTTGATGCCTCTTACCGCCGCTATGCCCTGACGCCTGACGGCCTGTCTCCCCTGACCTATCCGGGGCTTGGCGAGGCCCTGGTCCGGGTGGATTCCGATGAGCACACGGAGGCGGGGAAGATTACGGAAGATCTGGATCTGCGGGTCCGGATGGTGGATAAACGCCTGCGGAAGGCGAGCCGGATGGATAAAGACGCCGTTTTGCCGACCCTGTACGGCGATCGGGATGCGGACATTTGCCTGATCAGCTGGGGTTCGAACCGGGAGATTGTGGAGGAGGCGGCCGACCGGCTGACTTCGGAAGGCCATCCTGTGGCCGCTTTGCACTTTTCCCAGGTTTATCCCCTGGTGCCGGCCATGCTGGAAGGAGTTTCACTGGCCGGAAAACGCCTGATCGCCATCGAGAACAATGCCACAGGGCAGTTTGCCGGACTGTTGAAGAGGGAACTCTCCCTGGAGATCAACGACATGATTTTGAAGTATAACGGCCTGTGCTTTTCCGTCAGGGAACTTTGTGACGAAGTGGCGGCCCGCTTTTTTGTTCCCGGAGGTGTGAAATGAACGACCACGGTGAAATAGCCTGGTGCCCAGGCTGTGGAAATTTTGCCATTCGCGACGCCCTGGAAGGGGCCCTGGCCGAGCTGGCCATTCCGCCGCGGGAGATCGTCCTGACTTCGGGGATCGGCCAGGCGGCCAAGATGCCCCAGTATCTGGCTGGAAATTATTTCAATGGGCTCCATGGCCGCGCTTTGCCCGTTGCGGTGGGCGTCAAGCTGGCAAGGCCGGAACTGACGGTCATCGTTGTTTCCGGCGACGGCTGCAATTACGGGGAAGGGGGAAACCATTTTCTCCATTCCCTCCGCAGGAATCTGGACCTCACCGTGCTGACCTGCAACAATCAGGTCTACGGACTGACCAAGGGGCAGAGCTCTCCCACAACCGACCTCGGGCGGATGAACATGTTCGATCCACGGGGCAATGAGAACGAACCCCTCAATCCGCTGGCCCTGGCCATCGTGCTTGGGGCTCCCTTTGTGGCCAGGGGATTTGCCGGGGAGAAGGAGCACCTCAAGGGCCTTCTGAAGGAAGCCATCCAGTTTCGCGGAACGGCAGTCGTGGATATTCTTCAGCCCTGTGTTTCCTTCAACAAGGTCAACACCTACGCCTACTATCGGAAGCGGGTTTACCGGCTGGACGTCCCCGGAAAAGACCGCCGGGAGGCACTGGAGATCGCTGAAATCCAGGGCGACCGGATTCCCGTCGGGGTATTCCTGAAAGATGAGAGCCGGTCCCCCCGGGAGACGGCCGGACGACTTTTCCGGAAGAGCGTGACCCCCGGAGACATGGAGAACCTTCTGCAGAAGTGGCATGGCGCCGCCTGAATCGCGATCCGCTGTCAAAACGGATGCTGCGCGGAAGGCCTTGCCGGCCCCTCGACGCAAGGCGGCCTGCGCCTCTGTCCACGGCTCTTGCCCCGTTACGCCATCTCTGATATGGAGTTGGGGATAAAGGGGGAAAGAAAAATCGCAACCACGGATGAAAAAAGCAATCGCGGCCCCTGGCAGGACGTGGATGAAGCGGACTGGCAGGATTGGCGGTGGCAGGTACGAAACCGGGTACGGACGGAGAAACTCCTCGATGAATTATTGAAGGATGCGCCGGAGATTTCCAGGCTGAGGCGCACCGTAATCCGGACCTATCCCTTCGCCGTCACCCCGTATTACTTCTCCCTGATGAAGCCCCGGGATGCCGGAGACCCCATCCGCCTTCAGTGCATCCCCGACCCCCGTGAGCTCACCTTTTCCCTGGGGGGAGTGGAAGATCCCCTGGAGGAAGGCAGGGATATGCCTCTGCCGGGTTTGATTCACCGTTACGCCGATCGCTGCCTGGCCATGGTGACCCACTCCTGCATGATGTACTGCCGCCACTGCAACCGCAAGCGCTTCTGGAAGGCGGGAAGGGCGGAGAAAGCCCGGCTTGGCGCCATGATCGATTATGTCGCCGCGACGCCGGGGATCCGCGAAGTCATCGTCTCGGGAGGCGATCCGCTGACCCTGCCGGAGGCTGTTCTGGACTCGCTCCTCGGGGCGCTGCGCGCCATTCCCCATGTTGAGGTCCTGAGGCTCGGAAGCCGGGTGCCTGTGGTTCTTCCCATGCGGATTACGCCGTCACTCGTGCGGATGCTCAGAAAGCACCGTCCGCTGTGGTTCAATACCCAGTTCAACTCTCCGCGGGAGCTTACGAAGGAAGCCGCCCTGGCCTGCCGGCGTCTTGTCGATGCCGGGATTCCCCTGTCCAACCAGTCGGTTCTGCTGCGGGGCGTCAACGACACCTGCGAAACGATGCGCGAGCTTCTCTACGGGCTGCAGCGGATTTCCGTACGGCCCTACTACCTGTTCGCCTGCGACCCCGTCCGGGGGGCGGATCATTTCCGAGTGGACCTCTGGAAGGGGATGGAGATGATGGAGCGGATCTCCCGTTCGACTTCCGGGCTCTGCGTGCCCCGCTATGTGATGGATGTGCCGGGCGGCAAGGGTAAAATGCCTCTCCAGACCTTCTCCCTGCTGAACGATTCCTTTTTGTCCTGAATGTCCCGGGAAAGAATCTTTTTTTGACAAGTCGCTGAAAATGCATTAAGAAACGTCACCCCTGAAGCCCAGAGGAGGAGAGGACCGGCTCTCCGGGACGGAGGGGAGTCTTTAAAAGCCGAAAAAATAAAAAGGAGTGTCATCCGATGTACAGCGCCAGTGATTTGAGAAAAAATTTAAGGATCAAGCTTGAAGGAGATCCATACATCGTTACGGAATTCAATTTTGTCAAGCCCGGCAAAGGGCAGGCCCTTTACCGCTGCAAACTGAAAAACATGATCACGGGAAATCAGTTTGAGCGGACCTTCCGTTCGGTGGACGTCTTCGAGCCGGCGGATCTCCAGGAGAAGAAAATGCAGTACCTTTACGAGGAGGGGGGGCAGTATCATTTCATGGACAACGCCTCCTACGAGCAGATCGCCCTTTCCGCCGATCAGGTGGGCGACGCCGCCCATTTTCTGATCGACAATCTTGAAGTGGAGATCCTCCTGTTCGAAGACAAACCCCTGGGAATCAGCCTGCCCAATTTCGTCGACCTGACCGTCACCCGTGCCGATCCCTGGGCGAAGGGGGATTCCGTTTCCGGCAACAGCAAACCGGTGATCCTTCAGACAGGTTATCAGATCCAGGTTCCGCCCTTCGTTGAGGAAGGCGAAAAGATCCGCGTGGACACCCGCACAGGCGAATACCTGACCCGGGTCAAGGGATGATGGCCGGAAATGACTGAACATCCCGGCACGGGCACCGTGGGGCGCTTTAAAAAAAATTTTTCAGATTGCGGGATGGACCCGCACCCTTCCGAAACCTGGAAGCTGGCCGGGAAGCGGGACATCTTGAGGATCCGGGGGGAACTCCTCCATTCCATCCGCCTGTTTTTCCGGGAGCGCCACTATCTGGAGGTGGAAACGCCTGTCCTGATCCCGGCGCCGGCACCCGAACCACATATCGATGCCGTCGCCTGCGGCGACCGGTACCTGCAGACCTCACCGGAACTCTGCATGAAGCGCCTTCTTGCCGCCGGATATCCAAGGCTTTTCCAGGTCTGCCGCTGCTTCCGGGAGGCGGAGCGGGGAAGCCGCCATCTGCCGGAATTCACGATGCTCGAGTGGTATGCGGTGGAGAGGGATTACCTCTTTCTCATGGACGAGTGCGAAGCGCTGCTTCGTTTCCTGAGCGGAACGCTCTACGGGAAAGAGGAATTTGCCTACCAGGGCCGCTCCATACGCCTCTCTCCTCCCTGGGAGAGGCTTTCCGTTGAGGACGCCTTCCGGATGTATGGGGGATTGTCCGTTCGGGAGGCCCTGGCGGAGGACTGTTTCGACGAGGTCCTTGTGAGCCGCATCGAACCGAACCTGGGGACGGAGCGCCCCACCTTCCTGTACGACTACCCTGCTGAGCTGGCCTCCCTGGCCCGGACCAAGGAGGCCGATCCCCGCCTCGCCGAACGGTTTGAGTTGTACCTTGGGGGAATCGAACTCGCCAATGCCTTTTCCGAACTCATCGATCCCCGTGAACAGGCCCTGCGATTCGAAGAAGCACAGCAGCAACAGATCGCTTCCGGCAAGAGGCCCTATCCCTGGCCCGGACGCTTTATCGAGGCCCTCTCTGCAATGCCCCCTTCGGCGGGTATCGCCCTGGGCGTGGATCGTCTGGTGATGTTACTGACGAACCAGGCCTCTGTGGATGACGTCGTCGCTTTTCCCCCGGAAACACTGTAAAGGCGGATAAGGAATCGAATCCCGGATTCCATGCCTGGGTGGGAGCCTTTTCAACGGCCTTTTCGGCCTTCAGCCTGCGCTGTTCGGAACCTCCCGGCCTTTTTGCCCTGTTTTCCATCTTTAATCGGAATCCGGACGATAGCGGATCTTGGGGAAGAGGTTTATTGACAAGGGCTCTTTTTTTCATTAGAAGAAAACCTGCAGGTTAATCCAGAAGTGATCAGGGAGTGAAATGTGAACGAACTGGCATCGGTCAACACCGCGAATTTGGGAGGGCAATTCCATGGCAGCGTACTGAGCATGATTATGGACGCAGGGATCCTCGTTCAGCTCGTGCTGCTCATCCTGCTCGTATTTTCCGTCGTCTCCTGGGCCGTCATTGCAACAAAATACCGAAGTCTCCGCAAGGCCAATTCCGAGAACAGCCTTTTTCTGCAAGCCTATATGAAGAGCAGCAACCTGGCGGATGTCTTCCCGGAGGCAAAAAGATACACCTCATCAACCCTTGCCGCTGTCTTTCGCGCCGGATATGCGGAGCTGATCAGCATGGCCAAGGCGGCGCGGACAACGTCGTCATCCCGGGGGCAGGAGGACCCGTTCGTTTCCGGTCCGGATCTGAAGGGCCTCGACAATGTCGAACGAGCCTTGAACCGGGCCTGCAGCGCCGAATCCACCAAGCTGGAAGCTGCGCTGGGCTTTCTGGCAACGACCGGCAGCGCCAGCCCCTTTATCGGCCTGTTCGGGACCGTCTGGGGAATCATGGACACCTTTCGCAGCATCGGATTCCGGGGTTCGGCCACTCTTGCCGTCGTGGCGCCGGGTATTTCCGAGGCCCTCATTGCGACGGCGGCGGGTCTCGCCGCAGCAATCCCGGCCGTTATCTTCTATAATTACTACCTGAACCGCATCAAGAACATGTCCCTGGAAATGGATTCCTTCGCATCGGAGTTGATGAACATCATTGAACGCTACTATGTCAAGGCGTAAAGACGGAAGGGTGTGAAGCCGGTTATGCGCTATACGCGAAAGAGGCAGCGGACCGAAGAGCGGCCCATGGCTGAAATCAATGTCACCCCCCTGGTGGACGTCGTCCTGGTTCTGTTGATTATCTTTATGGTGACGGCTCCGATGCTTCAGACGGGCATCGACGTGAACCTTCCCAGGGCGAAGTCTCAAAATGTGCATGTCACAGAGGAAAAAGTCGTCCTGACGATCGACAAGGCCAGGGGTATTTTCGTGAACAAGGCACAGATCCCCCTGGCCGAACTGGGCACACGCCTGGAAGGAGCCTTTGCCAACCGGAGCGAGAGGGAGCTTTACCTGCGGGCGGACAGGGCCGTTCCCTATGGTTTCGTTGTGGAAGTGATGGCGGAAATTCGAAAGGCGGGCATCGATAAACTGGGCATGATCACCGAACCGCCAGAGGACATCAAATGACCTTCAACAGCGCATTCGAGGAGTCCCCGGGAAACCGGGGTTTCCTGCGGCGCATGATTGTTTTCTCCCTCCTGCTGCATGTTATAGCCCTTTTCCTTTCTTCTGTGCTTTCGACATCGTCACCGCCGAAAAAAATCATGAGCCCGAACTATACGGTAGATCTGGTCAATCCCGTGGATGGTGGCGCAAGGGGGCGTCACGGCGGCGGCTCGGAAAAGCCTGTGCCGAAGCCCGCGGACATTCCAGCTGCGGAGCCCAGAACGGAAGCCGGCAGGGCGGAGTTGCCTTTTTCCAGGCCGATAAAGAGGGCCGAAGCGGAAAAATCCCCGGCCAGGCCCATGGAAAAAGCTGTTGAGAAGAGCGTCAAGCGGGAGCCGTCCGCCCCGGTGATTCCGTCGAAGCCGGCGGCCAAGGCGGAAAAAAGCCGGGGGGCCGAGCCGGCAAGGGGGGACGCCATTGAGAAGATTCTCAAGAGGGCGGAGTCCAGCCCGAAGGCGCCAACGCCGGCACAGAGCAAGGCCACCAGGCCGGCAAGGGGGGACGCCATTGAGGAAATTCTCAGGCGGACGGATTCGGAACGGGGGGCGAAGCCGGCTTATAAGGGGGGGGCAGAGGCATCCCTGGGAAAGGCCATGGATGAGATCCGCAAACGGGTGGATTTTGCCGAGCGGAAACAGCAGGTTGCAGGTGCCTCCTCCGCTGCGGGGACTCTGGCCGGTGCCGCGTCCGGCAACGGCGCCTCGGGAATTTTAACGGAAAACAGCCTCTCCGGAGCGGGGAGCGCTGCGGAAGTTAATGCCCGCATGTATGCCTACTACCGCGCTGTCTGGGCAAGAATCAAGAAGCACTGGACCATGTCTCCAGGGCTGCTGCCCAAACAGAATATTGTCGCCGTCATCCACGTCCGGGTCCTTCGCAACGGATCGGTTGAGGGGATCAACTTCGAAAAGCGTTCAGGAAATGCCTATTTTGACGAGTCGGCCCTCAGGGCGGTGCGTAAAGCCAGCCCCTTCCCGCCCCTGCCGGCAGGCGGAAGTGAAGATCACGTAGAAATCGGCATCCGCTTTCACTCATCGGAGCTCAGATAAGAAGAGCACCCGGGTCAGCCGGAACCGAACTTTTTCGCTGCCGGCCCGGAATCGGGGCCGTGGCGGAGGCGTGAATAAGGGGTGCGGGAAGTCTGTAGAGGAGCAGGGCGGGTCCGATGTCCGGGGCTTTGATCTCCTCGAATTGGATCAAGGTGCCGGAGAGCCGGTACACGGGAGGTTCTGGCATGGAGAAGGAAAATAAACGGAAAAGAAGACCATGGGCGGCGATTCTACTTGTATGCTGCACCCTTGCGCTGTGGGGGGGAGCGCCGGTGCTGCGGGACGCCGGGGCAAGGGTCTATATTGATATCGATTCGCCGGCATTTCAGAAAATACCCGTTGCCGTTGCCGACTTTGCCCCCATGCAAGGCAATTCGGGTCATGAGGAGCTCTCTTCATGGTTTCCCGGGGCCCTGAACAAGTCCCTTGACCTGACCGGGTATTTTACACTTTTGGATGCGCACGGCAGTTCCCTCAAGGCGAATCCGCCCGCTTCGAAGGAGGGTGGAGTCGACTTTGCGGGCTGGAGCAATCTGGGCGCGGAGTACCTGATATCGGGGGGATTCGCCCATCACGGAGGGAAGCTCTCCGCGGAATTCCGGCTCTTCGATGTCGTGCAGGGGCGTCAGGTTCTCGGGAAACAGTATTCGGGCGGATTTGAAGACCGCGGGGAGATGGTTCTTTCTTTCACCCGGGAAGTACTCCGGTTGCTGACTGGAGCGGAAGGTTTCTTTGATACGCGGGTTGCCTTTGTCGCCCGCCAGGGTCAATCTTCAACCCTCTACACGGCGGGATTCGGGGCAGTCCTCGGCGCTCAGGAACTGACCAGAGTGATGAATTCTCCCGCTCTGATTCTTTCTCCCCGCTGGTCTCCCGATGGCCGTTATCTGTGCTTTGCCTCGTATCGCGACGGGCAGCCCGATGTCTTTGTGATATCCCCTTCCGGTTTCGGTCTGAAAAAGATCGTCGGTTTCAAGGGGCTTAACCTTCCCGGTGCGTGGTCTCCCGATGGCCGGCGTCTGCTGCTGACCCTGAGCAAGGATGGAAACGAGGAAATCTATGCAATGGAAATTGGCAGCGGGCAGTTGCAGCGTCTGACAAGCAATTTCGGAATTGACGTGTCTCCCGTCTGGTCGCCTGATGGACGGAAGATCGCCTTCGTCTCGAGCCTTTCCGGGTCGCCGCAGATTTACGTGATGAATGCCGATGGTGGAGACGCCCGCCGGCTCACCTATTCGGGCAGTTACAATACGTCTCCGGCCTGGTCCCCCAAGGGGGATAAAATCGCCTACGAGGGGCGATCGGGAAGCGGCTATCACATTTTTTCCGTGGATGAGGATGGCGGCAATGTCCGGCAGTTGACCTCCGGAGCGGGCGATCATGAATCGCCTTCCTGGTCTCCCGACGGCCGTTTTCTCGTATTTACGATCCGCAGCGGCGGCCGCAGCAGGATCAACATCCTCAATGTGAACACCCTGGACACGCGGACCATTTACGAAAGCGCCGACCGCATCCTGAGTCCGGCCTGGTCCCCCCGGTTAAAGTAAAAAAGTTTCAATTTCCCTGATTTATTGAGAAATAAAAAATTTTACAATTAAGGATTGACCTTTTTTTACAGAGTGTGATTTAAAATTGCAGCGTTGTTTTTTCCTTGGGAAACGGGACGGCGGATACCGTATAAGCAAGCCCTTTTTCTGGTTTCTGAAAGGGAGGATATTTCCCGCTTCGGATATTTTTAAGGGGTAGAGAAAGGAGAAGGATCGATGATGAAGACATCGCGGGTACTGGGGATATTGATCTGCGTGCTTTTTTTAACCCTTGTTTTTACGGCGGGATGCGCAAAGAAACCGACTCTCGGGGAGGGGACGGGGGGGGCACAACCGGCGGGCGGACAGATTGAGGGCGCGACGGGGATGGCGGCGCCCACTCCTGAAGAATTGGCCGCCATGAATAAGGCGAGGGCTCTGAAGGAGCAGACGCTCAGGGAGCAGGCGGAAAGGGAGCGTCAGGCAAAGGAGCGGGCAGAGAAAGAGCGCTTGGAGAGAGAGAAGGCCGAACGAGAGCGTCTTGAGAAACAACGGGCGGCAGCCGAAGCGGAAGGAGCGGCCCAGGCAAGGGGTGAAGGTCCCCTTGCGGATATCCATTTTGAATTCGATCAATTCAGCTTGAACTCCGAAGCGCGTGGACTGCTGCGGAAACATGCGGCGTGGCTTTCGGCTCATCCCGGGTACGATCTGACGATAGAAGGCCACTGTGATGATCGTGGGACGACGGAATACAATCTGGCTTTGGGCGAGCGGCGCGCCGCGGAAACTCTGAAATTTCTTGCTGCACTGGGAATCGACACGGCCAGGATGAAGACGATCAGCTACGGGGAAGAGATGCCCCTGGATGCTTCAGGAACGGAAGCCGCCTGGGCAAAAAACAGAAGAGTGCATTTCGTCGTCAATCCGAAAAAGTAAGATGCGGAGGTAAGTCTTTTGAAAATCTTGAAACTCCTTGCCCTAGTTGCCGGCCTGGCTCTTGTTTCGGGCTGTGCCACAACCAAAGACCTGGACCGGACTTCGGCTGAGCTGAATTCGAAGATCGGCGTCGTCAACGAGAGAATGACGGTGACCAATGAAAGCCTTTCGGCTTTGAAGAAAGAGGTCGACGCCAGTAAAACCGTGCTGGAGAGTTTGCAAACAACTCAGGCCAATGAAGGCGCCGACCTGACCGAGCTTCGCGACCAGGTGCAGAAGTTGCGGGGCCAGATCGAGGTGCTCAGAAAAGAGGTCGGAGGGGTATCTGGACGGAGCGGCCATGATGAACTGAAGGAAAAGGTGGATCAATTGGCCCAGAAGGTCAATTTTCTGGAAACCTTCCTTGCCATTGGGAACAAAAACAGCCCGGCCTCCGGTATGAACGGGACCAAGGCCAAGGAACCGGTGAAACCCAAGACCGCCAGGGAGGACCAGTATGCAGCCGCCTACCTGTCCTTCAAAGAGGGAAAATACGAAAAGGCAAGGACGGAATTCCAGAATTATCTGAAATCCTATCCCAAATCCAGCTATTCCGATAACGCCCAGTTCTGGATTGGCGAAAGCTACTATTTCGAAAAGAAATATGAAAAAGCCATTCTGGAGTACGACAAGGTGGTCAAAGGCTATCCCAATGGAAACAAGGCGGCCAACGCACTGTTCAAGCAGGGGCTGTGCTTTATGATGCTGGGCGACAAGGCCAGCGCCAGGCTGATTTTTCAGCAGGTCATCAAGAATTATCCGAACACGAGCCAGGCCAGGACAGCCCGCGCCAAGCTGCTGGAAATCAAATAAAGAAGCGAATTACTACTCCTCATTGTATCTGACAGGTTCCATGCCGTCCGGGATTTCGAGAGCAAATAAAGCCGCCTCGATGCCATCGAGGATCTGGAGGTCCGTATAGCGAAGGGTGAGGGTCACGGGATTCGAATCCCCGATGACAACGGATATCTTTGCCGGAAAATCGCCCGTCTCCTTGATGCTCCCGCGGTCTTCAAAGCGTGCCCTGTAGCGCAGCTCCCCATCCCGCCCCCAGAGAGCCGCCTGGTGAAGGGCTCCTGATCCCTGCTCCAGCCAGAAAGCCTGAATCTTATTTTCCCCCCGGTAGACTTCCAGGCGGTCGTATTTCCCTTCCAAAAATCCTTTCAGGGTGACATCCGGTCCCTGGAACCTGGGGACAGTTCCCCGGAGGAGGGCAAGCATGTCGGAAAGCTGGAAACGGTACGAGAAAAAGGGCAGAAAAGCGGCCAATTGAGCGGGGGATGGCGCGCCGATGTAATATTTTCCCTCCTGGGGCAGAAGGACTTTCATCGTGTCCTTTTCAAAGGTGAGATAAAAATCGGGGGGGCCGAAGAGAGGAATCGATTCGAGGCGGAGGCGGTCGGGATACTGCAGCAGAATAGCGGCTTTTAACGGGTAGCGCCTGGAGGGGGTGGCAATGTCGATTCTGGCCAGGGCCTTCAAGGCCGGGGGCTTTTCTTCCGCCGCCGCAAGCTGCTGCCAGAGCATTGGCGGAGGTACGGAGCTCATGGCCACTGGCTCCGGCGCCGTCTCCGTCATTGCGGCGCAGCCGGCAAGGATCAGTATGGCCGGCAGGGCGAGAAGGAGCATACGGCAACGGCCCATCGGTTTTCCGGATCCGCTCTTTTTCTTGTTTTTGATGGGATTCATGGGCGCAGCCGCTTCTTTCCTCTTTGAATATCCCGGTCGGATCCTCAATGGCCCAGCTGTTCGATCTTTTTTCTCAGGGAAGAATTTTCGGGAGAAAGCTTCAGCGCCCGCTCGTAAGATTCCCGAGCCTCTTTCATCTGTCCGAGCTTTCTGTAGGCATCGCCGAGATGCTCTGCAATGGTCGGATCGTCGGGAATCAGCAGGCTGGCCTGTTTGAGGTACCGGATCGCCTGTTCGATCCGGTTCATTTTAAAATAGACCCATCCCATGCTGTCCAGGATATAGCCATTGTCCGGCTTTAACGCCAGCGCCTTGCGGATCAGGCTTTCAGCCTCATGAAGATGGATGCCCTTTTCGGCATAACTGTAGCCGATGAAATTGAGGGCCTCCGCATGATCCGGGTTGAGTTCCAGAACATGTCTCATGGTGCGGATGCTTTCCTCGAAGCGATCCATCTTACTGTAGAGTTCACCCAGTCCGTAATAGAGCTCCGAGTTTTGAGGGAACTCTTTCAGGCCTTCCTGGAGAAGGCTTTCCGCCTCCGGGTAGAGCTGCTTTTCCGAATAAAGTGCTGCCAGGTAGGTGTAAAGATTGGGCGCTTTTTTCCCCTTCGAGAGAGCTTCCCGGACGATGCCGATGGCCAGATCGGTCTGCCCTTCTTCCTTGAGCAGTATGGCCATCCGGATGCGGGTATTGGCATACAGATCCGAATCCGGGGGGATCTTTTCATAGATCTCCATCGCCTTTTTGCTCTCATGAATTTCTTCATAGGCTGAGGCCAGGAAGTACAGGATTTTCGGATCAGAGGGCGCCAGGATTAATCCCTTTTTAAATTCTTCGATAGCGGCCTGGTGATTACGCCGTTCATAATAGATCAATCCGAGGGTGAAATGGATGTCCTTATTGGAGTCGTCGATGCTCAGGATCTCGCGGAATGTCTGTTCCGCTGCCTCGTAATTGCCCTGTCGCAGGTAAAATTCCCCCAGGCGGATTCGAATGTTGACCCGTGACGGATGGCGCTGAATGAAGTCCTGATATGCCGTGACGGCCTGCTTGAATTTCTTCTGCCGCTCATAGAATTGAGCCAGATCGATCAGCGCCGCTTCCAGGGAGGGCTTCAGGGAAAGGGTCTCCAGGAAATAACGTTCCGCTTCTTCATATCGCTTCAACTCTGCCAGTACTTTGGCCATGTAGTAGGTCCCGAGAACATTTCCGGGATCTTTTTCCAGGAGGAGGGCGAAGACCTTGACGGAATCGTCGTAACGACCGCTTTCAGCATAGAGCGTTCCCATGTAGAGATAGGCAGGGATGTTGTCCGGGTCGAGTTCAATCACCTTCTTGTAGGTGCGTAAAGCCTTTTTATAGTCCTTCATCGTGATATAGAGGTTTCCCAGAATGAGATAAACCTCCGTGTCCCCGGGGTCGTAGACAAGGGCTTGTTTGCACAGGTCGATGGCTTTGGTGATCTCCCCCTTCTCGACATAAAGCGAGGCCAGTTCCTTCATCAGGTAGGGGGAAAGAGGATCCTCCTGGAAGGCGGTCTCCAATTCTCCGATGGCGTCGTCCAGCCGGCCGTCCATCGCGGCAAGGACTCCCAGCATGTAATGGTATCCCGCGCTGGAGGCTGAGGCGGATGAAGCCCTGTCGGGAAGAGCCCTTCCGGATTCCGGCGGGACTAGGGCGCATCCCCCCAGGGCGAGAAAGACCGAGAAGGTAAGAAGTATCTTGACTATCAGCGTGTTGTGCATACGTCCTTTGGAGATAACATCTCGATTCTTGAGGGAAGTTTCATGTGTCTCAGCGTTGTCTGCCCGTTGCCTGGTTTTTTCACTGAACCATGTGTGACACGGGAACAATGAGAACCCCCCGGGATTTCCATTCCGGAACAACCTTCTCCAGGGCCGCGATGGTGCCCGCATAGGGGTGGCCGATGAGAACCAGGCCGCGATGGCTGCCCTTTGAAGAAGACAGCACGTCCAGCAGGATTCTGCGGGTGGCGCGGTAATCCTGCCCGTTGTCAATGAAAATCTGCCTGGCGGCAAAGGGAACCCCGACTTCTCGAGAGGCCGGAGCCGCTTTGGATTCCGCTGTCGTGCGGCTGTCGATAAAAAAGAGCCCCCTGCCTTTCAGTTCCTTCATGACCACAACCATCTTCTCCTCATCCTCGGTGAACAGGGATCCCATGTGGTTGTTCACGCCGGATATATGTGGCACGGAGTCCAGGTTCCTGGTGAGAACCTTTTTGAGTTCGTCGTGGTTCATCGCCGTGAACAGCGCCCCCGGCCCCGGCTTTTCCTTCGGGTATGCATGGGGCTCCATGGGCAGGTGGAGGAGAATGTCCCTGCCCGCTTTGTGGATCATTTCCGCCGCGGCAACAGAGTGAGGCCGATGAGGCAGAACGGCGAAACTGATGGGTGCTTCGATCTTCAAGAGGTTTTTTACCGAAGACAGATCGAAGCCGATATCATCAATGAGAATGGCCACCTGCAGACCGGACAGGCGCTCCTGCGAAGCCGGCTTTCTTTTTTCCGGCTCCGGGGAAGGGGCCGGTGTCCCCTTTTCGCGAGGTTCCTGAACGACGGGAGGCGCTTTACCGGACCCCTCCTGTTTCATGGGGGCGTGTTTTCCGGGAACGGGCCTGCTGACCGCCGGGGGAAGTTTTTCCTCGCCTGGGCGATCGGAAAAGAGTTCATAAAAAACCGCGGCGGCAACAACAAGAAGCAGCAGAATGACAATTCGCTTGATTGTTTTAAAAGGGTTCGCTCCCTTTCTGCCTTTCCGCTGGGATCGTCCGGTGGCTTTCTTATTCAAAGGTCTTACCTGACTTCAGCTCTCGTCACATCTTCCCGGCGCCCTGAAAAATGCCCCAACTTTTCAAGATGTCGACAGCCGCCTTGAGCTGATTGTCCTGTGACTGATCATCAAAAGCCCGTTTTTTCAGCTCGGCCGGTTTCTTGTCTTCCTCTCCGGGGGCCTTGATGTGACCCTTGAGATCCCTTTCCCGCATGCCTTCACTTTCTGTACCATTTTCATCGGCTGGTTTGATATATTTGACCGTGACATCCGGAGTGATCCCCTCGGCCTGGATGGAGCGCCCTCCGGGGGTGTAGTATTTGGCTGTTGTCAACTTCAGTGCCGCGCCCTCCTCCAGGGGGATGACGGTCTGGACGGACCCCTTGCCGAAGGTCTGAGTTCCGAGGACGAGCGCACGCCCGTTGTCCTGCAGCGCCCCGGACACGATCTCGGCGGCGCTGGCCGTTCCCTCGTTGACCAGAATAACGATGGGGCAGGTCAGCTCATTTCCGTCATCCCGCGCCACAGACTTGCTTTCCACGCTCTTGATGCGTCCCCTTGTAGAGACAATCGTCCCGGACTTCAAAAACACATCTGAAACCTCGATCGACTGCGCGAGCAGCCCGCCTGGATTATTCCGCATGTCCAGAACAAGCCCCTTCAATGGGAGGGGCGACTTTCCCTGCAGTTCAGAGATCGCCTTTTTTAAATCTTCGGCGGTTCTCTCCTGGAAGGCGGAAATACGCACATAGCCGAACTGATCATCGATCCTCCTGGATTTGATGCTCTTCACCTGAATGATGGCCCGCGCGATGGTGATGTCCTTCGGTTTGGGGAGCCCTTCCCGCATGATGGTTATGGTCACCTTTGTATCCCTGGGGCCGCGCAGCTTGGTGACCGCTTCCATGATGGTGATGTCCTTCGTGGACTGACCGTCGATCTTGATGATCTGGTCTCCCGCCTTGACGCCTGCCAGAAAGGCCGGGGTGTCTTCAATGGGGGACACCACGGTCAGAACGTCATTGAGAATTGTAATCTCGATGCCGATTCCGCCAAAAGAGCCCTTTGTTTCCACTTCGAGCTCCTTGAACATTTCCTCGGTCATAAAGGTGCTGTGAGGATCCAGCGACTTCATCATCCCGTTGATGGCGCCTTGAAGAAGTTTTTTGGAATCGACGGATTCCACATAATTTTTATCTATGATATCAAGTACTTCACTGAATACTTTGAGCTGTTTGTAGGCGCTGCGGTCCAGGGCAAAGGCCTGACCGTTCCCGATGGGAGATAGAAAGATCAAGAGCGTGAAGAGGCATCCTGCCTTCAGGATCCTCCTGTTCAAAATGCTGTTCATTCAAACCTCCATGGTTGAAGTTTCTGGTTTCCGCGGCCCGCCAACCGGTGATCTTGGGCGGGCCTTGAAGCAAAAGGTCAAACTTGTTAAAAAAAACGTCCTGGTGATTACAGGACTTCGTTGAAATAAAAAAACAATCATTGAATTTTGTTGCGTCAAAATAACATTTTTTTTTATGAAATTTCCATTACTTTTTCATTTCAGAAGCGTTGCCGTGCGGCCGGGCAGGGCGTCTTTTTCGCCGCCTGCCATGAAATGAAGAAAGGTGGATTATTCTGTTGCCTGTCGCATTGGTGTGTAATAAAGAACAGGGATGCTGATACAAGAGAACTCGGGCCGGGCAGGAAAAGGTCATGCCGGCCGCATCATAACCCTTCTGACGGATTTCGGGCTCCGGGATGTTTATACGGGAATTCTGAAAGGCGTGATAATCGGCATTGCACCCTCTGTTGCGATTGTCGATTTGACGCATGAAATTCCCCCTCAGGACGTTCGGGCCGCAAGCTTCTGCCTGGCCATGGCTTATCCCTTCTTCCCGAAGGGGACCATCCACCTGGCCGTTGTCGATCCGGGGGTGGGCACACAGCGGCGGGCCGTTGCCGTTGCGATGGACGATTCGGTGCTCGTCGGGCCGGACAATGGAATCTTTTCCGGAGTCTTTCAGAAGGGGGTCATCCAAAGGGCGGTGGCCCTGACCCGGGCGGAATTCTGGCTGACGGAAAATCCAGGCTGCACGTTTCACGGCCGGGACATTTTTGCCCCCGCAGCAGCCTATCTGGCCTCCGGAGTGCCCTTTGCCAGGCTGGGCGAGGCCGTTGACCCGGCCACGCTGGTGCGCCTGGATCCCGCCGGCTGGAGCGAGGACGGGGATGGCTTTTCAGGGTGCATCCAGTATGTCGACACGTTCGGAAACCTGGTGACGGACATTCCCGGGCGCCTCGTGGAGGGAAAACAGTGGAAAATCCAGGCCGCCGGGCAGGAAATTCCCGGCGGAAAAACCTATGGGGGTGTTTCGCCGGGTGCTTTGCTGGGCCTTGTGGGGAGCCATGGATTTGTGGAGATAGCGGAAAACGGGGGGAGCGCCCGGATCTCGCTGGCCATGAAACTGGGCGATCCGGTGCGGCTTGTGTACGATGACGTCCGGTGACGGATTTCTTGGAAGGATGTGAGCAGATTGGTCATGAACAGCCCTGTTATCCTGGTTCTTGTCGCCCTGGCGGCTATCGCGGTCGTTCTCCAGGTGGTTCTTGTCTTCCGTAAACCCCGCGTCGATCCGGCCTTCAGGGACGATGTGATTCAAGGTGTCGAGCGGTCGGCTGAGCGGGCGGAGCGGACCGTCAGAGAAGAAATATCCAGGAACCGGGAAGAATCGGCCAATGCCCTGCGGCAGTTCAGGGAGGAGCTTGCCGGCACCCTCAAGGGCGCCGGAGATACCCTTCATCAGCAACTCTTGAGCCTGACCCGCATCAATGAACAGAAGCTCGAGGCTCTGCGGGTATCCGTGGAGGATAAACTTCAGGCCATTCAGAGCGACAACGCCACGCAGCTCGAACGGATGCGGGAGACGGTGGAAGAGAAGCTGCAGGGGACGCTTGAGGCCCGCCTGGGTGAGTCCTTCCGGCAGGTAAGTGAACGACTGGAGCAGGTATATCGGGGACTGGGCGAAATGCAGTCCCTTGCCGCCGGGGTGGGGGATCTCAAAAGGGTCCTGACCAACGTCAAAACGCGGGGCATCTGGGGCGAGGTGCAGCTCGGGGCGATGCTGGAGCAGGTTCTCCATCCCGAGATGTATGCAGAGAACCTTTCGACGAAGGAAAGCGGAGAGCGTGTGGAGTTTGCCGTAAAGCTTCCCGGGCGGGACATGGAGCGTGATGAGGCGGTCTGGCTTCCCATTGATGCAAAATTTCCCATGGAGGATTATCTGCGCCTCCTTGAAGTCCGGGAGAAAGCCGGAGGGGAAAGCGCGGAGGCTGCCGCGAGACAGCTGGAAAGCCGGATCCGGCAATGCGCCCGGGACATCTGTGAGAAGTACATCAATCCACCGAAGACGACGGATTTCGCCGTTCTGTTTCTGCCTGCGGAAGGGCTCTTCGCCGAGGTGGTCCGCCGCACCGGCCTGGTGGAATACGTTCAGCGGGAATGCAAGGTGGTCATTGCCGGACCCACCACGCTCTGGTCTCTTCTGAACAGCCTCCAGATGGGCTTTCGAACCCTGGCCATCCAGAAGCGCTCCAGCGAGGTGTGGGCCCTGCTTGCCGCGGTGAAAACGGAATGGACAAAATATGGCGAAGTTCTGAGCAAGGTCCAGAAGAAGCTCTCCGAAGCGTCGGATACACTGGACAAGGCTCAGAGCCGGAGGCGGGCGATCGGGAAAAAGCTGAAGGATGTGCAGGAGCTTCCCGATACAGAGGCGGAGGCCCTGCTGAGGGTTGAAGAGAGCCGGGAAGAGGGTCCCGCCTGAACGGAAAAAGAAGGCCCCTCAATGCTGTCGATCTTTCGCATTGAGGGGCCTTCGGTTTTTCAGGGTTCAACGAAGCGCCGGATTAAGGCTTACCGCTGAAACACCGCGCTGACTCTCCGGTTCTTCTGCCTGCCTTCGCTGGTCGCGTTGCTGGCGATCGGTTTGTCGGGGCCGTAACCCACAGCCTTGATGCGGGAGGCATCGATGCCGAATTCGCTGACAAGATAATCCTTGACGCTGTTGGCGCGGCTCTGGGACAGATTGATGTTGGCGGCTCTCGCCCCGGCATTGTCCGTATGGCCTTCAATGACTACGGTTGATCCGGGATTCTCTTTCAGGAATTCTGCAACCTTCTCGATTTCAGCTCTGTACTGGGGCTGAATGTCGGATTTTCCCGTGGCAAACTGGATCTTGAGGGTCATGCCTGCGGGTGCCTTTGCCTTGGGTTCGGGAACCGGCTGGGGTTCCGGAGCTGCCGGAGTAGGAACCGGTTTGGGCTCTTCAACAACAGGGGCCGGTGCGGGGGCTGCCGGCGGAGGGGTTTTCAGGAAGACCTTCTCCACAAAGTCAGCCATGCCCTGCGGGGTGGAGATGCTCTCTCCCGTGACCATGAATCCGCACTTGCCGGCATCGGCTACCTGCTGCATCATGTTGACGCCTTCATTCTTGTCACCAATGTCAATCGTTTTCGTTTTGTCGCCAAGGAGAACGGTGTAGATGCAGACTCTATCGCCGTAGGCACTCTTCATTTTCTTTGCTGCTCCAACCGGGTCATAGGCTTCCATATCCTCACCGTCGCTGAAGGCGATGACGGCCAGCTGGCCCGACTCCGATTTCAGATCGGCGGTTGCACCATCAAAAGCCTTGTCCAACGGGCTGAGGCCTCTTCCCCAGGTAAAGGGCTTAATGGCGTCCGGCAGAGCGGCCTTGTTGTACGCCGCGGGGCCGAAGAGATTCCATGAAGTCGCATCCTCGAACACGTTCTTCTGGCCGAAGGCACGCGCCGCAGCATTGAGCTTCAGGTTGGGGATCGTGTCATTAAAGAGATTTATAAGGGCTTTTTCCTGCTTCAGTTTGGTGGTCAGTTTGCAGTTGTCATTCATCGATCTGGACTGATCGACAAGGACCTCAAAGGAATTGACCTTCTGAACGAGCTGTCCTGAGGTCAGCTTCGGGTTGAGGTCCACCGCCGTGACGAGGGGTGCCGCTTTCTGCGTGGCGCATCCCGTCATCAAGGCAAACATCGCGAGGGGAGCAAGGATCTTGAAAATTGTTTTTCTGTGCATTTTTTTCTCCTTTCTGACTTAGTTTAACCTACAAAATTTAATTTGTAACACGCTTCTAAACTACGGCATAATAATAACATTGTTGAATTGTGTCAAATGGAATCATCACCTGGAAGATGCTTAAAGCGTTTTTTCTTCATTTTTAATGCACTTCAGCTCACCAAGGCAAGATATGGTTCCAGAACAGGCTCAAAGAAATCAGGGAGAACCGAAGGGCTGCGATCTTAAAAAAATTGAGAGAAAGGGTTCTTTTTCTTGATGAAATGAAAAGATTTGAAAAAATGATCCAAATTGCGGGCGTGATGGATATGGCCGAAGCCCGACTTCTGGCTGCCGCCGGCGTGACCCATCTTGGGTTTCCCCTGCGTCTTCCTGTCCACCGGGAGGATCTGAGCGACGCCGAGGCGGCGGCGATTATTGCGCGGTTGAGTCCGTCCGTGGGGGCGGTTCTGATCACTTACCTCGATGAGGCCCCGGATGTTGCCGGGTTATGCCGTCGACTGGGGGTTCGGATCGTTCAACTTCATGGGAGAATCTCTCCAGCGGAAGTCTTTCGGCTGCGGCGGATCGCTCCGGAACTGGCCGTTATCAAAAGCGTCATCGTGAAGGACAGCCACCTGGGAAAGGTGGGGGCAGAGGTCTTGAATTATGCGCCGCTCGTGGACGCCTTCATAACGGACAGCTGGGATCCGGCAACGGGAGCCTGTGGAGCCACGGGCCGGGTCCATGACTGGGATGTCAGCCGCCAACTGGCGGAACTTTCTCCGAAACCTCTGATTCTGGCAGGCGGCTTGGGGCCGGAAAACGTTCGGCAGGCGATTATCCAGGTGCGTCCGGCCGGAGTGGATGCGCACACCGGGGTGGAAAGGCCGGACGGCCGCAAGGACGAAAAGCGGGTGCGCTCCTTCGTGGAGGAGGCGAGGGCGGCCTTTTGGGAGTTGGACGCCGCCCGGGATCGGGGATGATCTCAAGGCTGCAAAGCGGAATTTTCCCCGGCCCGCTCCTTAATTGCCCCGCCGTTTCGCGGATTTTCCGGAAAACGGGCGCTCCCGGAGGAGGACGTAAGTCGCTCCTGCGCCCCCATCGAAGGATTGGGCGCTGGAAAAGGCGATGAGCCATTTCTTCCAGGCCCTGGAGGTCAGCCGGGCGCGGACGCTGTTTTTCAGCACCGGCTCGGCACGCGAGGAAAGGCCGCGTCCATGGATGATCAGAACGGCCCGCTTCCCCTTTGCCAGGGCCTCCTTGAGAAAGGCGTCAACGGCTGTTTTGGCCTCCTGTGCGTTCATGCCATGAAGATCGATGAAGGCCTGGATGGAAAAATCGCCGCGATGAAGCCGCCAGGCGTAGGACGAAGGGACAGAGCATCCCGTTCCTTCCATATATTCCGGCGTTTCCGAGACGTTGAAGCCCTCTCCCATCTCAACGAGCTTCCGCAGGCGCAGAAAAGCCTCAGAGGCTCCGTTGTCCGGCGGACAGAGGGCTGCAGCCGGTGATCTTCCGATCGCCCCCACATCGCTTCTGCCTTCGTCCAGGGGCTTAACCCCCTCCCTTCTCATGGCGTCCAGAAACTGCCGACGCTCCGCTTCGACGTCAAGGAACCTATCGCCCCGCCCGGCTTTCGGCGCTGCCGAATCCCCGGCGGCCGGGGGAAGTGCGGCGCTTTTTTTTGAGACCGGGACAGCGATATTCTCAAAGGGGTTGAAGGTCAACGGGAAGAGTGGAGCAGTCATGGGTTCACCTCCTGTTTTGTATTCAGAAGATGCCTGTTGTTTACCGGAAAACTCTGTTCAGGGCAACGGGTTTTCCTCTCCCGGCTGCTGAAAAACCCTTTTCCTGCCCGATATGCTCGGCAAATTCGGGCCTTCCTGAATTCCTGGTTCCTGAAATGAGCCGCCTATTCACGGATTTCCGGTCACGGATGTCCGGTTGTCTTCAGCTTCGAGAACGGCGCGCAGAAAACGGCCCGTGGGGCAGGACTCCACGGCGGCCACCTCTTCCGGGCTTCCGGCGGCCATAATCCGCCCCCCGCCCGGACCTCCCTCGGGGCCGAGATCGATGATGTAATCGGCGGATTTGATGACATCCAGGTTGTGCTCGATGACCACCACCGTATTGCCCATGTTCACCAGGCGCATCAGGACATCCAGCAGCTTCTGGATGTCGGCGAAATGCAGCCCGATGGTCGGTTCGTCGAGTATGTAAAGGGTGTTGCTGTTGGCCCGTTTGCCGAGTTCCCGGGAAAGCTTGATCCGCTGGGCCTCGCCCCCGGACAGGGTGGTGGCCGATTGCCCGAGGCGGATGTATCCCAGGCCGACATCGTAGAGGGACTGCAGGCGGCCGCGGATGGAAGGGATGTTCTCGAAGAAGGCAAGGGCCTGATTGACGGTCATATCCAGGACATCGGCGATGTTTTTGTCCTTGTATCGGATGTCCAGGGTATCGGGATTGAAGCGTCTGCCCCCGCAGGTGTCGCAGGTGACATACACATCCGGCAGGAAGTGCATCTCAATCTTGATCAGCCCGTTTCCTTCACAGGCCTCGCAGCGTCCGCCCTTGACGTTGAAGCTGAAGCGACCCGGCTTGTAGCCCCGCATCCTGGACTCCGGCAGCCCGGTGAAGAGGTCCCGGATGTAGGAAAATCCGCCGGTATAGGTGATCGGGTTGGATCGGGGGGTTCTGCCGATGGGCTGCTGGTTGATCAGGATGACCCGCTCGATGCCGCCAAGATCCACGATGCGCCGGACCTTTCCCAGGCCGCCCCTGCGGTTGTTCAGCCGCCTGAACATGACCCGGTAGAGGGTTTCAATGATCATTGTGCTCTTTCCGGACCCGGATACGCCTGTGACGGCGGTGAAGACACCGACCGGTATCTTGATCGTGAGGTCCTTCAGATTATGCTCGTGGGCGCCTTCCAGGTGGATGAAACGCGAGGAAAGAGACCGCCGGGCTGGGGGAAGGGGAATGGAAAGGCGTCCCGAGAGGTACTGTCCGGTCAGGGACTGTATGCTTTGCATGATTTCCCCGGGAGTGCCCTGAAAGGTCACCTCCCCGCCGTGGACGCCGGCGCCCGGTCCCATGTCGATGATGGAGTCCGACGCCAGCATCATGTCCTGGTCGTGCTCCACCACCAGAACGGTGTTTCCCATGTCCCGCAGGCGCTTCAGGGTCGCGATCAACCGTTCGTTGTCCCGCTGATGGAGTCCGACGGTGGGCTCATCCAGGACGTAGAGGACCCCGACCAGGCCCGAGCCGATCTGGGTTGCCAGCCGGATGCGCTGCCCTTCGCCGCCGGAAAGGGTTCCCGCGGAGCGGGCTAGATCCAGGTAGTCCATTCCCACGTCGAGCAGAAAGGTCAGGCGATCCTTGATCTCCTTGAGGATCCGCTCTGAGATGAGCATTTCCTGGGTCTTCAGGGACAGGGAAAGGAAAAAATCCATACACTCCCGGATGGAAAGCAGGCAGACCTCATGGATGTTCCTGCCGTTGACCCTCACGGCCAGGCTTTCCTTCCTGAGGCGTGTGCCCAGGCAGGTCGGGCATTCCCGCAGGCTGATGTATCGCGACAGATCCATCCTTGCGGTGCTGTAGGGGGATTCGCGGTAGCGCCGGTCCAGTTGGGTGAGCACGCCTTCAAAGGAGCGGTTGTAAAAGAAGCGCCTACCGCCGCGATCGATAAAGAATGGGATCTCCTCTTCCCCGGAACCGTAAAGGAGAACACTCCGAATCTTATCGGACAGATCCCGGAACGGAGTGTTGAGGTCGAAGCCGTAATGCTGAGACAGGGCGTCCAGCATCGAGAAATACTTCATGGAGCTGCGTCCCGCCCAGGGGGCGATGGCGCCTTCGCGCAGGGACAGGGCCGGATCGGGGACGACCAGATCTTCGTCAAAATACATCCGCGTTCCCAGGCCGCTGCAGTCCGGGCAGGCGCCATAGGGGCTGTTGAAGGAAAAGAGCCGGGGCGCCAGCTCGGGGAGGCTCACCCCGCAGACCGGGCAGGCGTAATGTTCGCTGAAGAGGATTTCCTCCCCGGCGCCTAAATCGATGCGGACCAGGCCGTCGGTCAGGGCGGAGGCCGTTTCCAGGGAATCGCGGAGGCGCTGCCGGATGCCTTCCCGAAGAACCAGGCGGTCGACGACCACGTCGATATTGTGCCGGCGGTTCTTGTCCAGCCGGATCTCCTCCTCCAGTTCACGGGTTTCACCGTCTACCCGGACCCTGACATAGCCTTCCCGCTGCAGTTTTTTGAATTCCTTCTGAAACTCCCCCTTTTTCCCCCGGACGATCGGGGCCAGGACAATCAGGCGGGTTTTTTCCGGAAGGCTGAGGATCGTTTCCACCATGGAATCGATTTTCTGAGAGCGGATTTCCCGTCCGCAGGCGGTGCAGTGAGGGATGCCGATCCGGGCGAAGAGAAGGCGGAGGTAATCGTAAATTTCCGTAACGGTGCCCACGGTGGAACGGGGATTGTGGCTGGCGGACCGCTGCTCGATGGCGATGGCCGGAGACAACCCCTCGATGGATTCCACATCCGGCTTGTCCATCTGGCCGATGAACTGCCGGGCGTACGTGGAAAGAGATTCCACATATCTGCGCTGGCCCTCGGCATAGATCGTATCGAAAGCCAGGGAGGATTTCCCGGAACCGCTGACCCCGGTGACGACGACCAGCTGGTTGCGGGGGATGTCGAGGCTGATGTTTTTAAGGTTGTGCTGTGACGCACCCTTGATGCGGATAAACTCTGACATGCAAAGACAAGCCTTGAGGCGTGCATCCGGTTCCGGATTACAGCTTTATTTCTATGTGCGATTTGGCCCTTAATTCGGTGAGCCAGGAATCCAGTTTCTTGTCGATCTTCTCATCCTCGATTCTGGATTTAATTTCTTCCCGAACCGTTTCAATCGGCTTGTTGCCTTCGCCGCGGCGGTCCGTCACCTGAAGGATGTGAAAGCCTACAGGAGATTCAATAACGTCGCTGATCTCCTTTGTGCTCAGGCTGAAGGCGGCTTTTTCCACTTCGGGCAGCATGGTTCCCTTTTCCACAAACCCGAGGTCTCCACCGGAGGAGGCCGCCGGGCCCTGGGAAAACTGCGCCGCAAGACTGTCGAAGGATTCGCCTCCCTTGAGGCGCTTTCCGATGTCCGTCGCCAGGGCCTGAAGTTTTTCCCTGACTGCGTCATTCATGTCTTTGGGGAAGACCAGGAGGATCTGCTTGAGCCTCACCGCTTCGCTCCCTTCATAGGAATCCCGGTGCAGGCGATAGTATTCGCCGATTTCCTCGTCGGTTACCATAACCTTGGCGCGGACTTCCCGCCGGACGAGGCGCGTCCGCATCATGGTTTCCTTGGCTTCCCTCTTGTAGGTTTCCAGGGTTTTTCCCTCAAGGGCAAGGGCCTGCTGGAATGCCTCCTGGCTCATCTTCCTCCTGGCAAGCATCCCCCGGATCGAGGCCATAACCTCTTCATCCGTGACGGTAATGCCTGATTTCCTCGCTTCCTGCTCGATGAGCAGGGTGTCGATCATCCGGTCCAGGAGGCTTCGCCTGGTCTGCGCCATGACCCGGTCCTTGTCGGGCCCCTTATAGCTCTCTTCGATCTTCTGCCTGTAAGTTTCAAAGGCGGTATCCAGCTCCACGAGGGTGATGACCTCGTCATTGACAAAGGCGACAATGCGGTCGACCACTTCCGCCCGTCCTGATAACGCGAAGGTCGGGATGGCCAGCAGGACCAGGGCAAGGATACGTAGCTTTTTCAAGGAATGCCTCCTTCATGAAATGGTATTTTGGTGTTGTCCGTCTCAACCCCTCCAGTCGCCTGGAAGGCAAAAAATGCAAGATGAAGGGAACTCTAGCAGAATGCGCTTCCCGCTTCAATTCTTAATTCGGGTTCCGGAGCTGTTTCCTCCGAAGGGCGCCCTTTTCAGGAAAGCAGCCGCAGCACTTCCCCCGCAGCGGAAAGGATTTCCTGCCCCTGAAGACCGGGAAGGGGGATATAGAGCTTGTAATCGGGGGTCAGGCGCAGGCCGCGGTATTTCCGGCGGGCGAGGGCCAGGATCCGATCCGGCTCCACCGGGGTGTCGGCGGAGAAAAAGATGAATATCTGCTTCGAGTCGTAGCCCATTTTTCTGGCCCGGATCCCCTTCAACCGGCTGCGAAGGCGGATGACGCCGAGAAGGTTGGCCACTTCCGGCGGAAGGTAGCCGAAGCAGTCCGCCAACTCTTCCCGGATTTCCTCCAGCTCCTCATCCGAGTCGGCCGTGGAAATCCGCTTGTACGTCACCAGCCGCCGGTGAACGTCTGCCATGTACTCTTCCGGGATGTAGGCGGGAAGCCCCATGTGAATTTCCGGAACAATCTCCTCTTCGGGGATGGCCTCCCCCTTGATCTCGCGAATCGTTTTTTCCATGAGCTCCGTGTACAGCTCATAGCCGACCGCCGATACGTGTCCCGACTGCGAGGTTCCCAGGAGGTTGCCGCCTCCGCGGATCTCCATGTCGCTGGAGGCGATGCGGAAGCCGGATCCGGGTTCCGAAAAGTCCATGATGACCTGCAGGCGTTTCTGGGCGTCCCGCGATAGCAGCACCCCCTTGGGGACAAGGAGATAGGCGAAGGCCTCCTCGCTCGATCGCCCCACGCGCCCCCGTATCTGGTACAGCTGGGCCAGGCCGAACCGGTCCGCACGGTTGATGAGCATCGTGTTGGCCGTGGGGATGTCCAGGCCGGATCCGACGATGGTCGTGCAGACCAGGACGTTGCATTCCCTGCGGAGAAACCGGCCCATGGCATCCTCGATTTCCCTGGGCTTCATCTGTCCGTGGACGACACTGATCTCCGCCTCCGGGACCAGCTTTTCCACGAGGCGGGCCATGGTGTAGATCGATTTGACCCGGTCGTGAAGGAAGAAGACCTGCCCCTGGCGGGCCAGCTCATTCCGAATGGCGTCCCGGATGATTTCTTCGTTGAACTCCAGGACATAGGTCCTGATGGTCTGGCGGTCCTCGGGCGGCGTGTTGATGATGGACAGATCGCGGATTCCCACCAGGGAGAGATGCAGGGTGCGTGGAATCGGCGTGGCCGACAGGGTGAGGACATCGACCAGCGTCCTGAGCTTCTTCAACTTTTCCTTGTGGGAGACGCCGAAGCGCTGCTCTTCATCGATCACCACGAGCCCCAGGTTCTTGAAGGTCACATCCTTCGAGAGCAGCCGGTGCGTGCCGATCACGATGTCCACCTGGCCCCTGCGGAGTCCATCCAGGACCGCCGACTGCTCCACCCTGTTCCGGAAGCGGTTGAGGGCCTCGATGCGGATGGGGTAGTCCTTCATGCGGCTGACGAAGGTGGAAAAATGCTGCTCCGCCAGGATGGTCGTCGGGACAAGCACGGCGACCTGCCTGCCGTCCATGACCGTACGGAAAGCCGCCCGCATGGCCACTTCCGTCTTGCCGAATCCCGCATCGCCGCAGATCAGCCGGTCCATGGGCTTCGCGCTGTTCATGTCGTCGTGGATGTCTTCGATGGCCCGGGCCTGATCGGGGGTTTCGTCGTAGGAAAAGGCGGCGCAGAATTCTTCATACACGGCATCCGGGGGAGCGAAGGCCCGCCGCTCCATGATCTCCCTGGCGGCGTAAATGGCCACTAGCTCTTCGGCGACTTCCCGGATGGATTTCTTGACCCGCTCCCGCACGGCGTCCCAGGATGTCCCGCCCAGTCTGTCGACTTTGGGGATGTAATTGTCGGGGCCGATATACCGGGAAATCTGATCAAGGCGGTCCACGGGAAGATAGAGCTTGTCGCCGCTCTGATATCCGAGCAGGAGGAAGTCGTTTTCAATGCCGCCGACGTTCAGCTTCTGCATCCCCTGGTAGAGGCCGATGCCGTGGTCCTTGTGGACGACGTAATCCCCTTCCTTCAGATCTCCGAAAGAGCGGAGAAAGTATCCCTCCCGGGCGGAGCGGACGCGCTTGCCCGCTATTTTCTTCCCGAAAAGCTCCTCTTCGCTGATGGCGGCCAGGTTCAGGTCGGAAAAGAGAAAGCTCCGGCTCAGCCTGCCCTCCCTCAGGCTCAGTGCACCGGGTCCGGAACCAAGCAGGGCCTCGTCGATCAGCAAGCCTTCAGGCATCCGGACGGTCAGCTCGTAGTCTTCCAGGAGGTGGTGCATCCGCTGAAGGTTTCCCTTGCCCGAACAGAAAATCGTCACCAGCATGCCCGACTGCAGCCACGGCCGGATCCGCTCGATGAGCGGTGAAAGGAGGGTGTCCTCGCTGCCGGGCCCCCGATGGAGATCGCCCAGTCCCGGGTCCGTGTCCAGGGGAAGGTAAAGGGATTCCGCCCTTGACGGGATGGAATCCGCGCCGGCTCCGGGGTGGGATTCCGGCAGGCGGTCAAGAGCAAGCCCCTCCAGGATCATCCGTTGAAAACGACGCAGGTCTTTCAGGAAGGAGGACTTGCTGACATAGGAGGCTTCCCGTTCCAGGTAGAATTTTTCTTCCCGTCTCGCCTTCAGCAGGCAGCGGTCAATCTCGTTCTCAATGCTCTGGCCGGCATTTTCAATGGCCAGGGCGTCGTCCATCACGATGAGGCATTTCCCGGGAAGGTAATCGAAAAAGCTCCCCAGCGGGCTGGTCTTCGGTGAGATGCCCCGTTCCGGCGCACCGGAGTCCGGCTCCAGGGATTCATAGAACAGGGGCAGAAATAGAGGGTTCAGCGATGTGGACAGGCCCGCGTCGATCATTTCCGATAGGTGCTCCCGCACGGTCCGTGGCAGCTCCAGGGCTTTCGCCCTGCTGTGGATGTTGCGCAGCGCCTGCTGGCGGCAGTCTTCAGAAAGAATCACCTCTCTTGCCGGGCAAAGCACGAAGGCATCCCGACGGCCGGTGGAGCGCTGAGAGGCGGGGTCAAAGGCCCGGAGAGATTCGAGGTCGTCCCCATCGAATTCCAGGCGGAGCGGCTGGTCCTCCATGGGCGGGAAGAGGTCCAGCACATGCCCCCGCAGACTGAATTCCCCCTTTTCTTCCACGAGGGTTGTTCGCTGATATCCGCCGGCGATCAGTTTGGCGACAAGATCCTCCCGCGGGATCTCGCTTCCCGGCGTGACAATCTCCAGGTATGCGTCAAGAAGGCTCCGGGGAACAACTTTCTGCATGAGGGCCTTCAGGGGGGCGACGATGATGGCTGGTTCATCCGCCAGCAGGCGGGCCAGAACCTCCATTCGGACCAGTTCGACCTCGCGCTGCAGGGCGAACATGTCGATGCTCTGGATGTCCCAGGGAGGGTACAGGAAAACCTTGTCCCCGCCGAGAAAGAGGGAAAGATCCGAAAAGGTCTGCCGTGCCTCTTTCTCCGTCGGGCTCAGGACGACCATGGGCCTGCCGAGCTTCCGCGACAGGGCCGCGATGAGGAAGGCGTTGGCCGAACCGTGCAGCCGGTTCACGGATAACTGCTCCGCGCCGTGGTCTATCTTTTCATAAAGCATCCGGAGAACCGGAGCGGAAGGGCCTTTGGATGTGGAAAGTATTTTTCTCAATGTCACAAAATTCCGGCCGGAATCGGCCAGGGCGGAATTCCGGTCATCAAGCGTTTTTCAAGCAGGCCTTTTTGTCGTGATCAGAAAGGCGGCAGCCGTTTGAATCAGGGAACTCCTTCTTCAGCGGATGGCCAGCATCCGGTCCAGGGCCCTCTTTGCCGGAATGCGGATCGCCTCGGGAACCTTCACGACCGGCTTCATCGTTTTCAGGGATTTCAGGATGTTTTCCAGCGTGATCATCTTCATGGTCTGGCAGACAAGATGTTCGGAGGGGGAAATAAAGATCTTTTCCGGGTTCTGCTTCTTGAGCGGGGTCATGATCCCGATCTCCGTGCCTACGATGATTTCCTTGGCCTCCGTTGTCCGGCAGAACTCGATCATGGCTGACGTGCTGCCCACAAAGTCGGCCATTTCCACGACGGCGGCGTTGCATTCCGGATGGGCGATGAAGAGCGCGTCGGGATGTTCCGCCTTGGCGCGGGCGATCTCCTCCGGTTGAACAAAATGGTGAAAGGGGCAATAGCCGTCCCAGGGAATGATTTCTTTGTCCGTAAACCTTGCCACGTAGCGGGCCAGATTGCCGTCGGGGATCATGAGGATCTGCCGCGAATCCTGAAGGCTCTTTACCACCTTGACGGCGTTGGACGAGGTACAGCAGATGTCCGAGTGCGCCTTGATCTCCGCCGAGGAATTGATGTAGGTGACCACGGCTGCGTCCGGATACCGCTGTCGGGCCTTTTCCAGTGCGCCGGGCGTGATCTTGTCGGCCAGGGGGCAGCCCGCATCCAGGTGGGGCAGGAGGACGGTCTTGTCCGGGCACAGAATGGATGCGCTTTCCGCCATGAAATGAACCCCGGCGAAAACAATGACCTCTGCCTCCGTCTGGGCGGCCTCGATGCTCAAGGCCAGAGAATCCCCAAGAAAGTCGGCAATTTCCTGAACCTCTTCCCTCTGGTAATAATGGGCCAGTAGAATGCCGTTCCGTTCGCGAAGCAGATCGCGGATTTCCGACTGCAGGTCTGATCTGTTCATAAGTCGAGTCCTCGATTCCTTGATAGGATGAAACTCCTGTTAAGGGAAATATAATATAAAAACACACATTACAAGATGAAAAAACAGAGGATTGTGGTTGTTGACAGAACGGGGGAATTGGGATAGCTTTCCGGACAGTTCCAGAGCCTGCGAACTGGACGGCGTTTTCCATGGGTTTCTACGGGGAGTGGGAAAATCGGTTGAAAAAAAGGTGCGCCATGATTCAAGTTGAAGATGCCCTGAATATCATCTTAAAAGAGACGTTTCCTCTGGGTGCGGAAAAAGTCGCTGTCCTTGAAAGCCTGGGGCGTGTCCTCGGAGAGTCCGTTTATGGTGGGCGGATTATTCCGCCACGGGACAATTCCTCCATGGACGGTTACGCCGTACGCGAGGTGGATACGCAAGAGGCTTCTCCTTCCAATCCAATCATTCTGGACGTGATCGAAGACATTCCCGCCGGGTCCATTCCCAAACGGGCCATCGGGATCGGCCAGGCGGCAAGGATCATGACGGGTGCGCCCATTCCGGAAGGCGCTGATGCCGTGGTCAAGGTGGAGGACACCCGGCAGACCGGACAAAGGGTAGAGTTGACCGTTGCCGCGAAAAAAGCGGAAAACATCCGGTTAGCCGGCGAGGACGTCCGTGAAGGAGAAGAAGTCATCCCTGCCGGAACCGTCGTGCGCCCTGCGGAAGTGGGGATGATGGCGGCATTGGGGAAGTCCTTTGTCTCCGTGTATCAGCGCCCCGTGGTGGCGGTCATCGCCACAGGCGACGAACTGGCGGACATCGACGATCCGGTTTCATCGTGGAAGATCGTCAACAGCAACGCCTATTCCCTGACGGCCCAGATTCTGCAGTGCGGAGCCGTTCCTCTCTTGATGGGTATCGCCCGGGATAACCGGGAAGATCTGCTGGCCAAATTCCGGCCGGCCCTCAGGGCCGATGTGATCCTTTCTTCCGGAGGGGTGTCCGTAGGTGATTACGACATGGTCAAGGATATCATGACGGAAGTGGGTACAGACATTGAGTTCTGGCGGGTGGCGATGAAGCCTGGGAAGCCCCTGGTGTACGGCAGGATCAGTGGAAAGCCGATTTTCGGCCTTCCGGGAAACCCAGTGTCTACCATGGTCTCATTTGAACAGTTTGTCCGTCCCGTTCTCCTGAAGATGATGGGGCACCGATTCCTCTTTCGAAGAACCGTACAGGCGGTTCTGAAGGAAGGATTGGACAAGCAGCCGGAGCTGACTTATTTTGTGCGCGTTCATGTGGAGCGCGAGGGCGGCGGTTATGTGGCGGTCCTCACGGGAGAGCAGAGCTCCGGCATCCTTAAATCCATGGTGCGGGCCAACGGCTTGGCGATCCTTCCGAAAGGCGTGCGGAACATTTCTTCCGGAGAGCGGGTCACAGTGCAGATGATCGACGACTCGTTCAACATGACCCTGAATCCGGAATATTTCCAAGAGAGATAATGGTTGACAGGCATCGCCTGTTGGGGTTTAATACCCCCTCTCAAAAAGAACGTCCATATTACCCGCTTTACTCTTTTCCAACGGAAGTGCCAAGGTCACTGGTGGGCCTCCCGGACTTCAAATCCGGTGTGGGGCGCTAAAACCGTCCCAGGTGGGTTCGATTCCCATGCACTTCCGCCAATCATCATCCGATACAATCCAAAGCAGTATAAAAAGCCTTAATTAATCAGGGCTTATTTTGTATCTACTGTCCGGGGTTGTCCAGCGAAATCCATCTATATGCGCACTTTTTCGGGGTATATTTTCCTTGGGATACCCCGAAAAAGGAGAAAACCTAATGCCTAAAAGGATTATCCCACAGAGATGGGTAGATTATTTGGACGGTCTATAGGATAGGGCAAAAATATTGCCGTTTAAAATAGGGACAGCTTAAAAGTGTTTTGACCTACACTGCCCTAAAGCTTTTCTCTCCGTAAGCGGAGGGCATTTCCGATGACGGAGACTGAGCTGAAACTCATTGCCGCTGCAGCGATCATTGGTGATAACAGAATTCCGAAGAATGGATACAATACTCCCGCCGCAATTGGAACGCCTACAGTGTTATAAACAAAGGCAAAGAACAAATTCTGCCTGATATTGCGCATGGTGGCTCGGCTTAACCGTCTGGCTTTGACGATACCCCGCAAATCACCTTTAATCAAAGTAATGCCTGCACTTTCTATTGCCACATCTGTACCTGTACCCATGGCAATACCAACTTGAGCCTGTGCCAGTGCAGGGGCATCGTTAATACCATCTCCTGCCATCGCAACAATGCAACCATCCGCTTGTAGCTGTTTAATTAGTTCGGCTTTTTGTTCAGGCAATACTTCGGCATGTACCTGGTCGATCTCCAATTTACTTGCAACGGCTTTTGCGGTGGCATGACTGTCACCGGTAAGCATTACTATCTTAATACCGTCGGCATGCAAATCGCGAATGGCTTCTGCTGTTGAGTCTTTGATGGGGTCAGCAACACCAATTAAACCTGCGGCTGTTCCATTAATAGCAATCAACATAACCGTGTTTCCTTCGACGCGTTGTTGGTCTGCTTGTTGCGATAAGTTTCCCAAGCTGATACCAAGACTTTCCAGCAGCTTTGCGTTGCCAGCCATAACTGTATGTCCATCAACTTCGCCTGTAACGCCCTTTCCAGTAATCGACTGAAAGTTATTGGCCTTAACTAGCGTAACCCCCTTCTCTTCCGCTCCATGTACAATAGCTTCTGCCAAAGAATGTTCGCTGGCGCGTTCAAGGCTGGCTGTCAAACGTAATATTTCATCTTCATTAAAACCTGCTTCCGCATGCACCACAACCAACTTTGGTTTTCCTTCGGTCAGCGTACCGGTCTTGTCCACAACCAGTGTATCGACTTTTTCCATGATCTCCAATGCTTCAGCATTTTTTATTAAAACTCCGGCAATCGCACCACGCCCCGTTCCCACCATGATAGAAATTGGGGTAGCAAGCCCCAGTGCGCATGGGCAAGCGATGATAAGGACAGCAACGGCATTAACAATGGAATGTGCCAGGCGCGGTTCCGGACCCCACACCCACCAGGCGATAAATGCAACCACGGCAACACCAACCACGGCTGGTACAAAATAACCTGCCACGATATCTGCTAATTTTTGAATGGGTGCTCGAGAACGCTGTGCTTCGGCCACCATATTAACAATTTGTGAAAGCAATGTATCGGAACCGACTTTTTCAGCCCGCATTAATAAGCTGCCTGTCCCATTTACCGTCGCGCCGATGAGTTTCTCACCGGCTAACTTTGCCACCGGGATCGGTTCTCCGGTGACCATGGATTCGTCCACGTTACTTTCACCATCGGTGACTGTACCATCTACGGGTATTTTTTCGCCGGGACGCACACGCAAGGTATCGCCGGGTTGTACATGCTCCAGCGGGACATCTTCTTCCGTTCCATCATTTCGCACGATGCGTGCCGTATTTGGAGCGAGTCCGAGTAACATCTGAATGGCTGCATTGGTTCGTGAGCGTGCGCGTAATTCAAGTACTTGCCCCAGAAGCACCAGGGTCGTGATTACTGCCGCAGCTTCAAAGTAAACGTGAACCAATCCACTTTCCATCTGCATGATGAGGGGAAAAATCTGGGGAAATAACAAGGCCACTACACTATATACCCAGGCAACCGAGACACCCAGTGCAATCAAGGTAAACATATTGAGATTCCAGGTCTGGACGGATTGCCAGCCACGAACAAAAAATGGCCATCCCCCCCATAATACAACCGGTGTGGCTAACGCAAATTCAATCCATTGAACTGCTTGCATCGAAAGCCAATTCGGCAACCAGGAAGGCATCATATCAGCAACCATGGCCAGGAAAAACACCGGCAATGTCAAAACGGTGCAGATCCAAAAGCGACGACTCATGTAGATGAGTTCTTCATTTTTTTCTTCAACGCTGAATTTAACCGGTTCCAGTGCCATGCCGCACTTGGGACAGTTGCCGGGATGATCTTGAACTACTTCAGGGTGCATGGGACAGGTGTAAACCGTTTTGGTCGCGGCTGCCTGCACTTCCGCTGGCTCCAGTGCCATCCCACACTTGGGACAATTGCCAGGTCCCTGCTGCTTTATTTCAGGATGCATGGGGCATGTGTAGGTAATTAACTTGTTGTATTTTTCAGGAGATGGGGAGGTTTCTTTATCGAGATATTTTTCTGGATGTTCTTTAAATTTACGCAAGCAATGATCACTGCAGAAGTAATAATGTTTTCCTGCATAATCGTAATGGTATTCGGAGTCACTTGATACCAACATACGACAGACAGGATCTATGTGTTGATCTTTTTCTGTTTTTGGTTCAGCATTCATATCTATTCCTCCCCTCGCATAGATGGAGAAAAATTTTTATAAGAAGAGATTATCACCGGATTAAAAAATATTACAACGTGTCGACAATCAAAAATCGAAGACTTTGAAGTTGTTCACAGATTCTATTAATTTTTTATGGTAAGGAACAAAAAAAGCCGCGAACCAGTTACGAAACTGGAAAGCGACTTCCTTTTAAAAGTGAGATGAACATACTATTTCGGGACATCGGTTGCTTTTGATTTCAGATTGTATTCTACTCCTAAATCTGACGCTGTATTCTGTTTGATCACCTTAATGAATCCATATCCCATAACGCCATGACAGGCATTACATCTGTTGATGGCATCGCTATAAGTTTTTTCGAATGATTTAAAATCCTGTGCCGTGATCGCCTCATTTACTTTTGCAAATGTGTTGTTGTAAAAACCCGCCCACGCAGGATATTCAGCGGGTTTCGTCAGCTTTGCCGGGTTCATGGCAGAATTCATATATTTTGACATATAGGCTGCAAGACCCCAATTTCCCCCTTGGGCTGCGAAGTACATGTTTTGAAAACGATCGCCGACTTCACGCATTGGAACGGCAAATTTTGGTATTGCAGCCTTGACAGCATCTATCTGGACTTGCAGGTTGTTCGGTTTTTGCGTTTCATCGGCTGAATTAACTGCATTCAACCAGATGAATGACATGAGACCTGCCACAGCAACAATCATTAATAGTTTCTTAGCCATATTCCTCCCCTTTTAAGACTATTTTTAATATTCGCACTGTTCTGCAGAGAGAATAATGTCACTGTGAGCTAAAAGGAGTAATCAATCATCGATATAACCTAACAATCCATATGTTCTTATAATTCATATTAAAAGGAGCCGTGTCTTATACGGTTTCGGCATAAGACATTTGTCTGATCATCTAAAAGGAGACCGAGCCCCTGCCTAATGGTTGTGCTAACCTAAAATTGATCAGGGAAAGGGCCTTGTGCTAACCGAAAATTGACCACCCCAGAGCACCAGA
>MVRU01000014.1 GCA_002067745.1 Syntrophus sp. PtaU1.Bin005 | reverse complement strand
TTGAGAACCGGATGAACCTTTCCTTGGACACAGCCGAAACATTATCCGTTTCCAGACGATGCACATTCGCTGCTGTCAGCCTCCTGCTTTTCCTGCTGCTTATCTATGGAAACAGTTTCCAGGGGGAATGGCATTTCGATGATTTTGACAACATCGTTGCAAATCAGAACATCCACCTTTCCTCACTGAGCCTCCAGGATATTCAGAAGAGCTTTTACTTTCGGGGCAATATCAGCCGGCCCATTTCCTATCTCAGCTTTGCCCTGAATTACTACCTGGGCGGAACCGAGGTTTTCGGCTATCACCTCGTCAATTTCGCTGTTCACTGGCTGACCGCCTTTTTTCTCTTTCTCCTGATTCAACGTACACTGTCTCTGCCGTTGCTGCGGCCCTCCTGCGGCGAAGCATCCTACGATATTGCCCTGCTGGCGTCAGTCCTGTGGGCGGCGAGCCCCGTCCAGGTGACCGCCGTAAGCATGATCGTTCAGCGCATGGCGATTCTGGCCGGGTTGTTTTATGTGCTTTGCCTGTATTTCTATCTGCTTGGCAGAACCGAAGAGTCCTTGCGGAGGAAAGGGCTTTTCTTCGTCCTGTCCGGTGTTTTCGCCCTTCTTGCCTTCGGGGCGAAGGAAAACGCCGCCATGCTTCCGGCGAGCCTTCTTCTTTATGACCTGGTTCTGATCCAGGGTGTTACCCGCCGGAGCTTGAAAAAAAATCTTCCTCTTGTTGCCTTTCCGTTTTTGATTCTGCTGGCCGCGTCCTTGTTCTTTGTGGATTTTTCCACCCTGATGGATGGATACAGGAATCGCCCTTTCACCTTAGCCGAGCGGCTGCTGACGGAGCCGCGGGTCCTGGTTTTTTACCTCTCCCTGCTGTGTTATCCCATCAACGATCGGCTGGCCCTCCTCCATGATGTTGAGATTTCCCGGTCATTGATCGATCCCTGGACGACGTTGCCTGCGATTCTTGCCGTTGTGCTTTTAAATGCCGCCGCAATTCTTCTGGTGCGGCGAAAGCCCCTGGTTGCCTTCTGCATTCTCTTTTTCTTCCTCAATCACGTCATCGAAGCCTCATTCATTCCACTGGAAATTATTTTCGAGCATCGGAATTATGTCCCGTCCCTTTTTATTTTCATCCTGCCGGCCCTCCTGGTTTTAAAGGCGCTGGAGGCCGCATCCCGCCAAAGGGTTCTGCGCATCACGTCCATTGCCTGTTTCGCCGGGATTCTCGCCTTTTCGGGACAAGCCGTTTTTGCAAGAAACAGTGTGCTGGCGAGTGATATGACTCTATGGCTTGACAACGGGATCAAATACCCTCAACTCAGTCTCGTCCACGTGAATCTTGCCAAGAATTTACTGGATGGCGGGCTCCGCCAGGAAGCCCTGCAGGAACTGCATCGGGCTCTTCAAGCAGACCGGTATGCCAGCACGTTTCAAAAGGCCCTGGTTCATTACAACCTGGGCCAGATGTACAGCGGTGACGGTCAGAACAAACGTGCCCTTTTCTACTATGAACAAGCCCTGGCGATCTATCCCTCATATGGGGCAGCCATGGCCGGCATTGCGACCGTGATGCTCAAGGAGGGGAACAACGAAGCAGCTTCGGCCTATCTGAAAAATGCCCTGCAGATCAAGAGACATCATGCCGGATTGAATGAACTGGCCGGCATTTCCTGCTTGCGATCCGGCTTGTTCCGGGAAGCGGAGAAGGCCGCACGGACGGCACTGTCTCTGAGTCCGGAAAGTCCCCGTTCTCTGGTGGTTCTTGCGGAATGTGCCCGCCAGGCCGGGAAACCCGATGAGGCCATTCGTTGCTGGACCGCATTCCGGGAGAAATGTCCTTCCGATGTCAACGCCACAATGGCCTTGATTGAACTGTCCGTTGATGTCGGGCGGGAACAGCTTTTACGGCAGGAGATGTCCCGTTTGCTGAAACAAACGGGACAGGAGGAATTAGGAATGTTTTTGCGGAAATCGACACAGCCAACGCAGGAGCTGCAAATTTATGTTCCCAGTCCGGATAAAATACTGGCTATAATGGAAAAGTTTTGTAAAAAGGAACCAAAATCCCCAATGGTGTGAAGACGTTTTTCCAATCCAAGGCAGCAATCTGATGGCGGACCTCAGTAAGCGTAAAATCCTGGTCTTGACTTCCACATTTCCTCGATGGGCGGGAGATCGTGAGCCTCCTTTTGTTTATGAACTGTCCCGGCGGCTGGCCCGTCATTTTACCGTCCATGTTCTTGCGCCGCATGCACCGGGTGCGAAAGAGGTTGAAGATATGGACGGCGTCCGGATATTCCGGTTCCGTTATTTCTGGGGGGAGCGTGAAAAGCTTGCCTATGAGGGGGGGATCCTTCCAAACCTGAAGCAGCATCCCTGGCGTTTCATCCTGGTTCCTTTTTTCCTTCTCGGTGCGCTGGCCAAGCTGATTCGCCTTCTCAGGGCCGACTCTTATGAGGCAATCCATGCTCACTGGCTTTTGCCGCAGGGTCTTGTTGCGATTCTCTCAAGAGCGGCCTCGAGGTCAGGCTGCCCGATTCTGTGCACCTCTCATGGCGGGGATCTGTTTGCGCTGAGAGGGGGGCTGTTCCGGATGCTGAAACGCTTTGTTCTATCCCGGATCCAGGGGCTTACCGTGGTCAGCCGGGCAATGAAGAACGAAGTGTCGAGTCTCGGGAACCGTGACCTTTTGACGGATATCATCCCGATGGGCGTCGATCTGACGAAAGACTTCGTTCCGCCTCGGAATGCAGTGTGCCGGATTTCCGGGCAGATTCTTTTCGTCGGACGGCTTGTGGAAAAAAAAGGGTTGATTTACCTGATTCGCGCCATGCCCGCCATCCTGCAGGCCCACCCCGAAAGCCGTCTCCTGATTGCCGGCAGCGGCCCCGAACAGCGAGATCTGAAAAATGAAGCCGAGCGTTTCAGCCTTGGCGGGAGGGTCATTTTTCTGGGTGCCGTCGGGAACCGCCAGCTGCCTGAGCTATACCAGGGGACTGAAATTGTGGTGTTTCCATCGATCGTTGCCGCTGATGGAGACCAGGAAGGTTTTGGGCTTGTTCAGGTGGAGGCGCTGGGGTGTGAGTGCGGCGTTGTAGCGACGGATCTTCCGGCACTCCGGGATATTATTACCGATGGAGAGACCGGGCTCATCGTTCCCCAGCGAAATGAGTCGGCGCTGGCGGAAAAAGTCATCTTTCTGCTGGATCATCCGGATATCCGTGCAGAACTGGGGCGGAAGGGCCGGGCCTTTGTACGGGAACGCTACGACTGGGACATGATTTCGGATCGCTACCGCGGAATGATCGAAACAATGGTCGCAACGGGAAAGCCGTCCGGATGAATTCCTTCGACTATCTACTCATAAACACCGCGATCAAGGATTTTTTTAAACAGTTCGGAATATTCACAGATCATTCGTTCCCGGGTGAAGTATTGTTCCACCCGGGAACGGTTGAATTCGCCCATTTCCCGCCGTGATTCCGGAGCTTCGGCAAGGAGATTGATCTTTTCGGCGAAATCCTTCGCATTTCCAGGTTCGCACAGCAAACCGCCCCTGCCGTCAACAACCAGTTCGGGGATGGCCGACGTGTTGGACGCCACAATCGGCAGCCCGCAGGACATGGCTTCAGCAACAACCAGACCGAATCCCTCCCTGACGGAGGGGAAAAGCAGCAGATCGTATTGCGGATAGAGCGCAGGCATCTCCCTCAGGGGTACATTTCCCAGATCCGTCAGGTTGGGGGCTGGCGGCAGAGAACTTTTCGATTTCAAACCACGGGCATAGTCGATGCGGATGCCGGGGTTCAGTTTTTGTGCGATGTCCGGAAGGAGGAACGCACCTTTCCGCCGATGGAGATTTCCTGCATAGAGGACCCGGAGGGTTTTAGAGGCTGGTTTCTTGAGGGGCGGTGAAAATTCGGCCGTGTCGATGCCGTTGTAGATCACTTGAATCTTCTGGCTAAATCCCAGCTCCTTCCGGGCAATGTCCGCCATGAACCGACTGACAGCGGTGACCGAAGAGGCTGCGTTTAAGGAAGCGCGAGTGAACCATCGCAGATCGGTCTGATAATGGATGCGTTGCAGGAGCGTACTGTAGCGCATCATCGCGGTATCGAGAAAAAAGCCGTGGAGTGTGAGGACCAGGGGAACTCCCGGACGGCGAAAGAAGATCCCGTAATCCGCCGTGGCGTGAATCAGGGGAGGCCTTTGCCCCTTTAATAAAAAGGGCAGGGACGCCGGGAAAAATTCCCGGTAGGGCGAATAGGGGAAGACCCGGTAACCCGTTATTCCCGCTTCGAGCATTTTATGCAGGACAAAGGCGCCGTTTCCGGTGGGCATGGGGCTTAACATCATGATTCGTCCTTTTTTAGAGTCACGTCGAGGTTTTAAGCCCATAGAAATACATTCCGTGTCTTTTCCCCGATCATGATGTGAGGCTTTGAGCAAACCGCTTGTAGGGCAGGTAGAGGATGCGAAAGATGCGCTGCGCTAATGCCCAGAAGAGTCTTTCCTCGTTGGATTTTTGAACCTGGAATTCCTCCTCCAGCCGCTGGAAGAGAAAAGCGGGGTTGCTGCTGATTCCTTCCGCACCCATCACCGTCACGGGAAAGTCTTCAAATTTTACGCTGCAATGGACGTTCAAGGCGCGATAAAAAAAGTCATAATCGAAGGTGATGGGAAATTCCGTCCGAAACAGACCAATTTTTTCAAACACGTGACGATCTGCAAAACAGCCCTGATGACAGAAAAGAAATTTAAAGTGGTTCCACCATAAAAAGGGGACCGGGGTTAACAATGTTCTGCCTTTTTGGTGACGGTCAAACATGACGGGGAAAATATGAAAATCAGCCGGACCTTTTTCTATGGCCGCCCAGGCTTTTTCGAGAGAGTCCTTCTTTAAAAGCTGATCGTCTGTCTGCAAGACCAGAATATATTTTCCCTTCGCCAAACGCAGCCCCTTGTTGAGGGCATCCGCAATTCCTTTGTCCGGCTCTGAAATCCAGGAAAGATCATAGTCTTTCTGGTATCTCTTCAAGATATCCAGTGTTCCGTCCGTCGATCCGCCGTCAATGACGATGTGCTGAACCTGGTTTGTGGTCTGCTTCCTGATCGAGAGAATCGTCTCCTCAAGGGTCCCTGCTCCGTTCAGAGAGGCGGTAAGAATCGTGAAAAGGGGAGTATCGCGCCGGGTTTCATCACTGCTGGAGTATGGAAGAGTGCTGTTGATCGTCATGAGTTTACGGGAGCCAAAACCTCGGAAAGGATTTGCGACAACATGCGGTTAAAATGGCCCTGATTCCATTGAGAGGTCCGCAAAAGCCCCTGACGAGACAGCTCGTCACAAAGTTTGTCATCGCACCAGAGCTTTTCCATGACCTGCGCCACTTCTTCAGCGGAAGAGGGATTGAAATAGAGGGACGCGGAACCAAGCTGTTCACGCATTCCATAAATATCGGATACGGCGGTGGGGCAGCCGTTTGTCATGGCTTCCAGAGGGGGGATGTTTGTGGGCCCGAAAAAAGTGGGCATCATCATGGCCCGTGCCCTTCGATAGAAGCAAGCCATGTCGGCATCGGAGACATAGCCGGAAAAGGTGACGTGACGGCTGACCTTCACATCCCCGATGAGCTTCTCGAGCGACGTGAATCCATTTTTCCCCGTACCGGTAAAGACGAGATGGATATCGGGTATTTTTTCCCGCAGAAGCGCCAGGGCCAGGATTAATACCCTGTGGTTTTTATGCTGCCAAAATTGAGCCGGATAAAAGATGAATTTTTCAGGAAGAGGGTGCCTGTCGTCAAAAAGAGGCGAATCCTCCTCCTTTTTTATCTCGCGGCGGGCCACATAGGGCAGGACATGAATACGCTGCGGGGAGATCCTGTAACTTTCCAGGACCTGTTTCCTGCCGACTTCTGAATCAACGACAATTCCCTTGGCGCATGCACACAGATGCCGGTAATGACGCTCCCTTTTTCCATATTCGCCTCCGGCCGAAACTTCAGGGAATTGAGGCTCGTATCGGTGCATCAGATCGTGGATCGAACCGAGCGCGGGCAGGGGGAGAAGGTAGGTAAAGATGTCCTGTGCCGGAAAAATCCAAAGATCGCACAGTTGTGCATTGAGGAACTTTGAGGGGGCATGAAAACTCCGAGCGAATTTACGCCAGGGGGTCATGGGAAGGTATCCGCTCAGCCTTTTGCCGGGAAAGTGCTTCCAAAAACCGAACGACACCTTGAGTGCCTTCAGGTCGTGACGTTTCATCTGACCACTCCATGAATCATTGGTAAGCGCGGCGACAACGTCGAATCGATCCCGGGGTAAAGCCGATACGGCCTCAAGGATCGTCTGCGAATATTGGAATGCGCCGCCTTCGAAAGGCTCTGTATCAAGAAAGAGGCCGATTTTATGTTTCATGGGTACCGGATGACATTTTCATGGTTGTTCGCATGGGGAGTTATTTTAATAAATGTAACAATTTTAATAGAATAGATGCTGTGAAGGCAGACGGCCTGATGAGGTTCAGCGCCCCCGACAAAAATCTGCTGTTGATATCCTGCGAACAGAGATCAAACAATTCAAGATGCCGGAAACGGATGCACTTCAACGACTGATGAAGCAGATGATCGTTCCATGTCTTTATACCACAATGTTCCTTGATATCTTTTTCATATTTTTTGAGAACAAACTGGTAGCCGACAATGTCCCTTCTGATATCCCTGGAAATTCGGTCCTGGTTATGAAGTGTATAGATGAAGAGGGGCTCCCGGATATGGATAAAACGGCAGTATCGGGCCAGTGCCAGGGAGGTGTCCCACTCTTGATAAGACGGGGTTTTTTCATCGAGAAATCCTATCGTTTCCAAGACGGATTTCGAGGTCAACAGGGATGAAAACGTCGGGCCTGGATTCCTGAGCATGGCCGCATACGCGTGTTTTCCTTCCACAACAGGCAGGTTCCAGAGTTCTTTCATCCCGGTATTGCCATCGTATTTCAGGCAGTTTGTATGGACAACCGTCCAGGGATCGAATTTCTGCGTCGATAAAGCGGCCACTTGTCGTTCAATCTTGTCTGGCATCCATTCATCATCGGAATCCTGGAAGGCAATCCATTTCCCCCGGGCGTTCCTGATTCCGGTGTTTCGTGCCGCCTGTGCCCCGGCGTTTTTCCCATGACGAAAACATGCGATGCGATGATCATGAGCCTGCAGCTCCTTCATGACCTTGAAGGAATCGTCCGTCGAGCCGTCGTCAACAAGAATCACCTCGAGATCGGGATAGGTTTGCGAAAGGACACTTTTCACCGCTTTCCGTAGAAATTCCGCTCTGTTGAAAGCGGGGATGACGACAGATACAAGTCCGGCTTCTGAAATCATTGAAGATCCGCCTGGCGCAAAAAGGGGCCGAAGGAAGAGAGGCAATACATGAGACTATGAGGTCTTGAGAAAATCAATGACCCTCCTGAAATTTTTTGCATAGTCATAACATTCCGAAAAACAGGAAAAGGCGTTTTCACGATACATTTCATAGGATGAAAGGAGGACCTCGATGGCTTCCGGCAACTGGCCGAGGGATTGAATGACAACGCCGCTTTTAAACTGCTCGGCCACTTTCCTGTAGCCGGAATAATCAAAGGCAATAAACGGGAGGCCATATTTCTGGTATAAGGCCATTTTCTCCGATGCATAAGCCGTCAATCGGTCATTGTCATTTGACGGCGCATAAAATGACAAACCGATGTGGGCGGAATTGATGACATTTTGGATTTGGTCCGGCGGGACCAGTTCCAAAGACAAAATCACCCTGTTGTTCTTGTTCGCTTCTTGAATCTGGTTGAGGTAGGCCTCGGAAAGCCCGTATCCATGCAGTACGAGAGACCAGTTCTCGGGGAATCTCTGAGCGGTTCTCACAAGTTCGACCGTATAGCGCCTGTCGTAAAACAAACCGAATTGGATGATCAGAATTTGATTCTTCGGTAAATGGAACTTTTCGTGGAGATGGGTGTCATGATCCCTGCTTCTGTCGGTATCGTTGAGAACGGAGACGGGAAGGTATAGAAGCTGCGTTTCCTTAAGGCCGTTATCCTGCAATAGAATCCGCCCCCGCTCGGGGTCCTGTACGATCGTGGCCGCACTCTTTTTGTGAAAATATTCTTCAGCGATCTTTGTGCGGACCCCTTTGGGGATTTCATAAAGATCGGGATGTCGGTATGTGTAAAGTTCCAGGCTGTGATAGATAAAGGGAATATTGAATTTTACGCCATGCCAACCTGCCCAGCTTAACCCCTTTTTTTCCACGCCGATAAAACAGTTATACTTTCTGGATTCGATAATTTTTTCAGAAGATTGAATTAACCAGGAAGGCAGAGGAAATAAATGCCTATAGAGCGGAAGCGGGTTGCATCGATATAAATGGGTGGCGAAATAAAAGTATTTTCTTAAAAGAATGCACTTGATTTTTTTTAGTTTTCCCGGTGGGAGCTTCTTGATGAACTTTTTTCTGCCAGGCGAAAGGGTTTCTCTTCTTGAAAAATTGTGTACGCGAATTTCAGGTATATTGGCTAGAAAAGGCAAACCGGCAAGATCCTTTGCATCATAGAGAAACAACTCCACCGGGAATCCTGCCTTTACCAGCATTTTTGCGCAGGAAATAGTCTGTGATTGAAGTGGCCATTCAGCCTGAAATATTCCGATGGTTTGATTTTTAGTCATTTATTCTGGAAGACGATAGTCCCAATAATTTTCTTTTAAAATCCAATCCATTAATCTGGAACTTTTCATTGCCTCTTGTTGATGGTAGGAAAAGCCTTCCTGATATGCCTGACTAATTGTGCTGAAAACATTAAAAAAATTCCTTTTTTTCGAATCTTTTAAAAGAGATAATAATGAAGTTAATTTGTTGATCCTTTTTGATATCCGCAATTTCATTGATTCTTCCGGCGCATGACAACCATTCTGTGACCGTATTTGTGTATAAGAGTCCGATATTCCCTGTAAGTAACTACGTTTTGAAATGTAATCCAGGCTTAATCGGTCTTTGGAAATTCTGTGATAAACGGTAGCAGCGGGGTGATAGATTGCCTTAAGGCCATGGGATTTAAGAGAATGGGACAAACCGCTCTCACCGTCACCGCGTAATTTACGGAGGTGCCAAGGTAAACCATCGGGGTGGAAGCCGCCTGCCAACTTTAAACTATTTTTTCGAACGGCATAGTTCAGTCCCCAAATAAAGGAATGATCTATTTCGCAATAGGTCTCCCCATAATCCAGAAGGCTAAGATAACCGCAAGAGCTTTTAATTTCGGAAACTTGCGTCCATAGCGCCTGGTGCCATGAAGGTGGCGATTCTTCGTAAACAGGCAAACTTTTACCTCCAACCAGATGCACATTTTGCTCGAGGAATGTATCCGCTATTGAAATGAGCCAATTTTGTCCCGGGATAATGTCATCATCAATGAAAATAAGAATATCGCCTTCTGACTCAATAACTCCCCTGTGACGAGCGGCAAGCAATCCGGGTACTGGTTCGTTGATGTAACGAACATTCTGTTCCCCGTATTGGGCAATAAGCTTTTCACACACGCTGGGAGTGCTATCCGTCGAGCCGTTATCGACAATGAGAGCCTCGTAGTCAAAAAAAGCCCGCTTCTCTTGATCAATCAATGATTTCAACAGATCATTTAGGTATGCTGCCCGATTGTAAGTTGGGATGATAATGGATACATGCATTTTAATATCGAATCTAATTTGATCTTCTCAATGATGTTTCTGGATTTCCAATCGCTGCATCGTGCAAAACTTTATTAAAATCATTAAATTCCGTTATGGTATGACAAGGCAGAACCCGTAAGCCTTTGTTCCTGTATGAGCTTTTATTTCTCGATGTGAACAGCTTTGTGGAACAGAGCAGATGTTTGTAGAACAAATACCTTATCCAGGGTTGTGAGTAACCCGATATACGAAAAAAATCCTACAGATACCATGATCATAAGTTGAATAATGATTGGCATGTCGGGAAATGAAGCGGTAATCGACCAATTTGAGACAACAACAGCGATGCTCATCAGAGTTGAAATAAATATCAATTTCTTGCCTTCCGTCCATAGGTAAAAAAAGGAAATGTTCAAAACGCGCATACAGACAACAGCATGAATAGGAATTGTGGATACACAAACGATCAAACGCGCACACAGAAAGGTTGTAAGCCCATGTTGAGCGGCTATGTAGTATGACGGCAAATAATAAAGGATAAAGAAGAAAATCAGTTTTGTGTTGACATCAGGTTTTCCCATCCCGCGGTACAACTCATGATTCAGGCTGACCATCCAGCTGGCTGCATAGGTAAGCCCCAAAATCTGTATTGTAATTCCGATGTCCTTCCATACCGGTCCAAAAAATAAGGTGGCTATATAAGGCCCCGTCACTAAAAGACCAAAACCTATCGGTAACGCCAACGCCATGATGATGCGATTTGTTTTGAAGAACACTTCCGTCAGTTTGGACCAGTCGTCTTGAAGACGCGAGAAAGCAGGATATATGACGGGTAAAAGCGGATTCAACACAATTCCAAAAATGATTGTCACGACCATCCATCCTGTTCGATATATGCCAAGATCATGAACGCCAAGGACGTGGCCTACGATGAGGCTATCCCCCCAAACAATCAGCCATCCGCCAAAACTTTCAGCAAAAACCCACATGCCAAACTGAAACATTTTTCTGGCAAGCGTAAAATTATATCGCCACCTGGGATACCACGAACTGAAATGGTACATTAAGGCAAGATTTAAAACCTGGCCAGAAATGGTTCCAATCACAAGAGCCCAGATGCCATAGCCCTGTAGGGCCAGGGGAATAGAAATGAATCCCGGAACGAAAGCTGTGATCAATTTGATCCAAAAGAGTCGATGAAAATCGAACTTACGGGCAAAAAGGGCGTATGGGGTGGATGACAAGGCTGCTAAGATAATTTGAAGACCAAGGACTCGCAGAATAGCGACAGAGTCCGGACTATCGAAAAAAACGGCCAGTGACGGAGACGCTAGGAAAAGTATAAAATAGATAACGATGGACATTCCAAGACATGTCCAGAAAACCACATGAGCGGCGTCCTCGCAGGCTTCATTAATCTGGATTAAAGTTTTTCCAAGGCCTGCATCCCAGAACATTTGAGCAAAGCTGATGACAACCATAGCCGTTGCCATCACCCCGAAGTCTTCCGGTGTAAGAATGCGCGCCAATATGACAAAAATAAGCGGTGAGGCTACTCGTGATACGACTTCTGTCAGGGCTGACCACTTAACCGATCGCGCGATTTTCGTGGTGATGGATTCTCCGTTCATCAGTGCCCCGTTGCTGGTTTCTGAATTTGGATAGGAAGGTTTATAGGGCCACCCATTTGATTAAGCATTTCTTGTCCGAATTTATGACCGGCGGTGATGAAATTGAGGGATTGAAAGTATTCTGTGGGACTCTATACTTTTCTGCCCGCCACAAGAACATTCCATGTACCCTCGCTGGGGAGCCGCGATAGATCATTGATGTCGCTGATGTCGATTTGTTCCAAACCTGCCTGTCTCATGAAAAAGGCCAATTCCTGCGGGAAGAAGTAGCGCATGGTGTGGTTCTCTTCAGCTTCCCTGAAAATTTCACCATTTCTAAAATACCGCAGGGAATAATGAACAGTGCAAAGATGGTGAAAAATATCCAGACTCCCTGATGCATTCCGGATGATGGTACCTTCTGGAGTCTGTATTGTTTTTTCTTTTGTCGCGGGCTTCTGCACCAAAACAGCGGGGCCGTACCAGACATCACAAATAAATAAGCCGCCTGGTTTCAGGTGGCGGCTGACTGTATTGAGCGCGGCCAGAACATCGTCATTGGTCGTTGAATAGCCCAGTACGGCGAACATCATCAGGACCGCGTCGAATGGATCAGGGAGCGATAACTGACGCAGGTCTCGAAGCAGAAACGCAAGTTGTCCTGTTGTCAGAAATTGCGCTTTTAACCTGGCTTGCTGGAGCATGTCTTCCGCGAGATCGACCCCGGTGACCTGGTATCCCCGGCAGGCCAGTGGAATGGCATGATTGCCCGTTCCGCAGCCCAGATCGAGAATTGTCCGGATCTTGCCCGATGCGTATTTTCTGAAGATCTCTTCAACGAGATCGCACTCGGACGGATAATCCTTGTCCTGATAGAGGGCATCATACGCTTCCGCATAGTCTTTCTGAAAAGGTGAGCTGGTCATGGCAAAATGTGGAAGAAAACAATAAAATTTTCAGGCCCCGTCTTTTATCTGCCGCTGGTGCAGAGTTTCAACGCAGGATTTCTTTTACGGCTTCTGCAACTTCATCAATCTGGGATTCCGTGAGCGTCAGTCCTGAAGGCAGATAAAGCCCTCTGCGGGCCAGCCGCTCCGCAACGGGATAGTGTTCGTTCCCGAAAAGCCCCATCTGCTGAAAAACGGGCTGCTCGTGCATGCCGAGGAAAAACGGCCGGGTATCGATGCCTTTATCACGCAAGCGCTGTGCCATTTGTGAGGCATTCATGTCCGTATCTTCGTGGAGTACGATCCCGAACATCCAGTAGATCGATTTTGCCCAGGGCTCTTCAACGGGAAGCTGCAGGCTGGGGATATCTTTCAGGTGCTCGCAATAAGCTTTACCGATGGCCTTTTTCTTCTCCAGGATGGCTTCTATCCGTTCCAGTTGCGCCACCCCGATGGCAGCCTGGAGATTTGTCATGCGGAAATTATGGCCGGCTTCAGTATGCAGAAAACGCTGCTCCGGGAGAAAGCAGAGGTTGCGCAGATTACGCGCCCTTTCGGCGAAGATTGCGTTGCTGGTGATGACCATGCCCCCTTCACCGGTTGTAATGGCCTTGTTTGCATAAAAACTGAATACGCCCAGGTCGCCCAGTCCACCGCACCGCTTCCATGCCGGACTGCTTCCCATGCGCCCGCTCAAATATTCCGTGCCATGGGCCTCGGCGGCGTCTTCAATGATCGCCAGGGAATAAGCCTCCGCCAACTCTTCGAGAGGGTCCATGTCCACGGGATGACCGTAAATATGAACGGGCATGATGGCTTTCAGCCTGTGGCCGTTTCCTTTTTTTGTTTCCCGTTCCACGGCCTCTTTAACCCCTTCAGGGGAGAGGCACCAGGTCCTCGGGTCACAATCCGCAAGAACCGGAATCCCCCCGTTGTAAATCACGGCCAGGGCGCAGGAAATAATGGTGAAGGTCGGTATGATAACCAGATCCCCCGGTTTCAGACCGAGGCAGCCCACGGCGACCTGCAGAGCTGTCGTTCCGTTGCTCACGGCAATACCGAATTTCTGTCCGCAATACGTGGCCCATCCCTCTTCAAACCTCTCAATAAAGCGACCGGATGAGGAAATCCACCCCGTACGGAGGCATTCCAGAACGTATTCCTCCTCCCTTGCTCCAATCAAAGGTTCATTAACGGGAATCATTGTCCGTCTCCCTGGTTGCAAAACGTGTCTTATCCTCCTCGCCGGCATACGGCCCCTGCTTCACCTCGATCATCGAGGTCTCCTCGAGCATTTCAAAGGAATGTCCTCCACCGCACAGCAGAATGAGATCTCCACTTTCCAGAATCCGGGAGGCAATGAACTCCCTCTCAGAAGAGAAGAGATTCACCTTCATCCGGCCGCGCCGGATAATCAGGACTTCCTGGGTGTACATGACCTGTCGAAAGAGGAAGTTGTGAACATGGGGAGCGATTGTATGGCCGGGGGGATGTTTCATGCAGGCCACCTGCTGGGAAAAGGTGGGAGGCGTAAAAAACCGGATGCCCGGTTCGTCATATTCTGCCCGGATGATCAGGGCAAGGGGCTCCAGCCCCGAAGAAATGGTTTCGACAAGGGGAGGGGCGGATTCTTCAAGGCTCATGGGTTTGTTCCTTTCCCGTATTATGCTGTTGTCGCTGGGGGCTCCGGTGATCCGTGCGTTCATACCGGAGTTGGGCCACCTGTTCCGAAACCAGCCCCACCATGAAGACGACCACGGACATGGTCAAGAGCATGGCGGAGGTGGGGCCATAGCGTCCGTCCAGAGTCAAAATTCTGAAGAGACCATATCCAAGCCCCGCTGCGAACATGAAGAAGCTGACCGGGAGAAAGACCCGCATGGGAGAGAAGAGGGTGGCGATCTTTAAGAGGATCAGAAGAAATCGGGCTCCATCCCTGAAAAGGCGGATCTTGCTTTTCCCGATGCGGCGGGCCGTGGTGATAGGGACATAAGTCAGGCTGTAGCCGGAGCGCACAACCGCCAGAGTCAATGTCGTCGGGTAGGAAAAGGTGTTGGGCAGCAGGGAGACGAATTCACGGGCGATGACCGCCTTTATGGCGCGAAATCCTGAGGTCAGGTCGTCAATCTTCCTTTTGCATACGTAGGATGCGAACTTATTGTAAACGGCATTGGCGAAATCCCGGTGCAGGGGGGTGGCTGAATGGCGATCGCGGGAGCCCACTGCCATGTCGTAGGCGTTCATCCGCTCCAGCAGACGCGGGATGTCTTCCGGGGCATGCTGCCCGTCCGCGTCGAGCATGACCAGGATGTTTCCCCTTGTATTGCGGATGCCCGTCTTGACGGCTGCTCCGTTTCCGATGGGATATGGGTGGCGGATCACTTCGGCGCCGACGGACCTGGCGTTTTCGCCCGTATCGTCTTCTGAGCCGTCGTCAACCACGATGATTTCATGGGATAATTTGCAGGCCTCCAGGACGATGGAGGAGCGCTTGACAATGTCGCCGATACTGGCGGCTTCATTGTGCGCGGGAATGACGACGCTGATTTCAGGGCGGTCTGGATGTTTCATTTGAAGTTTCCGGGCGGACAATGGCCGGATCCCTTCAGGGCTCAACGTGGATAAGCGGCGACGACCAGGACCACGGTGTCTTCGTCCGAGTTGTTGGTCAGGCTGTGGAGATCTCCGGCGGGGATCCAGACGGCGTCACCGGCTTTTACGCTCTTTTCGTCATCGCCTACACGCATCAACCCGCCGCCCTGAAGAATGAAGTAGATCTCTTCAACGGGATCGATGTGTGCTTCCAGCGTATTCCCCTTGGGCAAATAGGCATAAGCGAGAAATTCAATGCCCTGCATGAAATGGCTGGTCAGAATCATCCGGGCGATGCCGCCGCCATGGGCACGATATGTCGTTTGAAGCACTTCCGGGTCATTCAGATGTCTTACAATCATGAGTTCCTCCTCGTAGAATGCAGTGATATACAACAGTTAAGGAAAGGCTGTCAAGAAACGATCCATTCTCATCAGAAAAACTTCCGTAACACAGACACAATATGTTGAGAATTTAGGGCATATCATGTAGATAAGCTCCACTTTGCCATCCTGGGAGGACTGAAGGTTTTGAAAGGGTAAACTATGGCGAAGATCCTCTTCTGCGGGCTTCGGTGATGAAGAAAAGAAAAAAAACGCCTCCGGAAACGCCTGAAGCGGGAAAGCTCCGGAGAGAGCATAGATGGTGTGACCGGCACGGATATTTCATCGATGTAGAGGCCTGCGTGGCACGTTCCGCCGAACGGCCTTTCTGCCGCCGCTGCCTTTCGCGGTGGAGGCAGCTTTCGCTTCCCTTTTGATTACGTGTGGTCTTGAGAAAAGAAGAAATAGATTAAAATGCTGATAAGAAATGTCATGATAGGGGACAATTTCCCTTGAAATAGGAAGGGGTTTCGATTAGCTTGGGAGTGTCAGGCATTCCTTTCCATGACTCTAAACGGAGCATTTGAAGCTTATGTCAAAATCCCTTGAAGAAGTGCTGCTGCTCGTCAACAAGTCAAACCTTTCCTCTTTAAAAACCACCCTGGTTAAACTTATTGAAGTCATTAATAATCCTGATTCCAGCGTCACGGACTTGAAAAATCTCATCGAAATAGACCCGCCCCTGTCCGCCAACGTGCTCCGCCGGGCCAATTCCGCGTTATACGGAATGCGCCGGGGTATCGCGAGCATCATGGATGCCATCATCTTCGTCGGATTTGACGCCATTGTGGAACTGACCCTCAATCAGAAATTTTTCGAGCTCTTCCAGGACAATGGAAGGAAGACATACGGCTATTCCCGGACGGCGCTCTGGGAGCATTGCATCGGGGTTGCCCTTTGCGGTAAACTTCTTTACCGGCGCGAATTTCGAAAAAGCGGCGGAGGGGTGTACACGGCCGGCCTTCTTCATGACATCGGGATTATCGTGGAAGAAAAGTTTTTGCATGACGAATTTCTCTCCATTCTGGCGACGAAGGAAAAAACTGAAAGCGATCTGCTCTCAGCCGAACGGGATGTTCTGGGCTATTGCCATCAAGACATTGGGAAAATGCTGGCGGAAAACTGGAACTTTCCCGAGGAGTTATGCCGCGTCATCGGAACGGCGGAAAGCACCGAAGCGGGAGATGCGGCCCCCGCTCTTCTGATGGCCGACACGGTTTATGTTGCGAATTGCGCCTGCCAGCTGCGAAAGGTCGGATTTTCAGAAACAAGCCTGATCGATGTCCCTGCTTATGAATTCTGCCTGAATCGGCTCCAGATCAAGGAACGGGCTCTGGAAATTATCATGGATGAAGTGGAAGCGCAGATTGCACAGATGAAAAAGGACGGATGGTTCTGAGATGAACGAAACCGAGTCGAAGGATAAAACGATTCAGGCTCTGCAACGCCAGATTGAGGATATGGCCATCCGGGTGAGGCACCTGGAGAATGACAATATATTGACGCAAGAGGAAAATGAAAGCGTCTTTTTAAAATACGTGGAAATGCTCAACGAATGGAGGAAAAAGAATTCCGAACTGGAAATCCTGAAAAAACACCTTGAGCAGAGAGTTCAGGAGCGCACGGTTCAACTGGAGAATTCCAACCTGGCGCTCTCCGAAGAGATCCGGAAGTACCAGATTGCGGAAGCGTCAAGGCGGGAAAGCGAGGAACGATACCGGACTCTCTTTGAGAACAATCATACCGTCATCCTCTTGACCAATCCCCAAACAGGTCTCATTGTCGATGCCAATCCCGCGGCCTGCCAATATTACCATTGCAGCCGGGAAATGATGAGGCGGATGAAGGTGACGGATATCGATACGCTGACGGAGGTGCAGGAGTTTTTTGAAAGAAATCGGGAGAGTGAGTTCACGAGCAATCACTTTTATTCCCAGCATCGTCTGGCCGATGGCCAGGTCCGGGATGTCGAAGTGTACGTCGGCCCGATCCATATCGATGAACAGCTGCATCTGTGTTCCGTCATCCATGACATTACGGACCGCAAACGGATCGACGAGGAAATCACCAGGGTCCACAAACTTGAGTCCGTCGGGATTCTTGCCGGAGGAATCGCCCACGATTTCAACAATCTTTTGGCCGTGATCATGGGGACCATCACCCTGGTAAAAATGATCAGCAAGAAAGATGACCAGATTTTCAACGAATTGAGCCGAGCGGAGGCGGCCTGCATCCAGGCCCGGGAGCTGACTTCAAGGCTGATTACATTTTCCGAGGGAGGAGGGCCGCTCAAGAGGATTCACATGCTGGATCGTCTTCTCCGGGAATCGGCCAGCATTGCTCTGAGCGGTTCCAACATCCAGTCTTCCTTTGAATTTCCAGAAAATCTGTGGCCTGCACTGATCGATGAAGGACAGATGCAGCAGGTTGTTCTCCATCTGGTCAGAAATGCCCGGGAAGCCATGCCCGAAGGCGGAATCGTCACCATACGGGCGGAAAACATCCGCATCATGAAAGGAGAAAATCCTGCGCTCAAGGAAGGCGCCTATGTGGAATGGTCGGTGGAGGACCACGGCAAGGGCATTCCGGAAGAGGACCGCTCCAGAATCTTTGATCCGTATTTTACGACGAAGTCTTTCGGCAATATCAAGGGAAAGGGCTTGGGGCTGGCCATCTGCCATTCCATCATCAAAAAGCATGAAGGTCTGATCACCTATTCGACAGAAATCGGCAGAGGGACCCGGTTTACCGTTTATATTCCGGCGTCTATTGAAGAAAAGGTTCTTTCCCTGAAAGATGTCGATCAAAAACCGGGCGGTGCCCAGGGGCGGATTCTGGTCATGGATGACGAGGAAACCGTTCGACAGGTCATGGGGCAGATTCTGAACCACCTTGGTTATGAAGTGGTTACCGCCGAAAATGGGGAGGAAGCCGTTGCCATGTACCGAGACGCCAAAACGACCGCTCGGCCCTACGATCTGGTCATCCTCGATCTGACCGTTCGAGGGGGCATGGGCGGGAAACAGGCCATTCAGAAAATGCTGGAGTTTGATCCCGATGTTCGAGCCATTATTGCGACCGGCTATTCCAATGACCCCATTGTGCAATCCTTCAGGGACTTCGGTTTCAAGGAGGCGATTACAAAACCCTTCACCCTCATGACCTTGAAGTCTGCTGTCAGCGATGTCCTCTCCAGAGGATAGCACGAACCGCGTGGCCCGAATAAGCCGCTGTTATTCCTGCGCTTCCGAAAGGGCGGAAAGCATCCGCTGATGGATCTTTCCGTTTGATGCCAGTACGTGGGGGGCTGTCAATGAAAAGTTCCGGCCCCGAAGATCCGTGACGATTCCCCCGGCCTCCTGGACGAGCAGCGAGGCGGCTGCGGTATCCCAAGGCATCAGCTTCAATTCCCAGAAGCCGTCGAACCGGCCGGCGGCGAGGTAAGCCATGTCAAGGGCGGCTGCCCCGGCGCGGCGGATCGCCTGGGCTTTCATGATCATCGAGTTGAAATAATTCAGATTGTTGTTTTCACTTTCCCTGACGTCATAAGGAAACCCCGTGGCGATGAGGCTTCGGGAAAGGTCGGACGTGTCCGACACCCAGATGCGTTGACCGTTGAGCCACGATCCCTTTCCCTTTTCTGAAACAAACATTTCATCCATCATGGGATGATAGACAACCCCGACGATCATATTTCCATCCTGCTCCAAGGCGATGGAGACGCAAAAGACTGGATAGCCGTGGGCATAGTTGGTCGTTCCATCCAGGGGGTCGATGATCCAGCGGTAGCTCGAGTCCCTTTCTCGTTCCGGGGACTCTTCCGTCAAAACGGAGTGGTCGGGGAATTGCCGCTGAATGAGATCGAGAATCAGCGCTTCGGACATGCGGTCCGCTTCCGTAACGAGGTTGACGACTCCTTTATAATCAATGGAATGCGGTGTGTTCAGACGGCTTTTAAGAAGCTCTCCGGCTTTTCGTGCCGCTGAAACAGCAAACTCGGTAAATGGATTCATTCCAGTAAAATCTCCTGTATCGTTCAGATTCCGTATCGCCGAAAACCCTTATCACACAAAAAAGACAAAAAACCAGGATTAATGCCGGCGGATCGATGGGGGGCAACTTTGTATTGCGGAGCTCTCCATTTGATGTTATTCAGGATGGGTCCTGGATTCAGGTAAGGAAAAAAGGTGGATGTGCCATGAGTGCAGAGCAGGTTCATGAGGGACTGAAAACGTTCGTATCGGACTTGAAAGCCGTCAGGGAAGCAAAGGGGCTTTCATTGAAGGATGTTCATGAAAAAACGAAAATAAGTGTTTCGGTCCTTGACGCACTGGAGAAGGGCGAGTTCCACCTTTTACCGCCTGATGTCTATACACGGAACTTTGTCCGGAATTATGCCGATTTTCTCCAGGTGGACAGTCAGCCCTTCCTGGATTATTTCAAGCATGAAAGCGAACAGGCGCCTCCTCCCATCCTTCAGAAGGAATTCACCGGAACCTTTCCTTCCGGTCAACAGCGTTCCTGGAAACGTCTCGCCCTGATTGTATCCGTTCTTTTTTTTATCGGCGCCCTTGCCTGGCTCTTTGCTTCATACACCAATGAAATTCGGATTTTACCGGATTCCGGTTCGGGCAAGCTGGAAGGAACGGCCTCTCCCGAAGAGGAGCCCGCCGGCACGGCGGCTATCAAGGGGGTTGCGACACCTCCGGTTCCAGCGGAACCCCTGCCGGCCGCACCGGATGCCATTCAGCCCCAGGCGGCCCCAGCGGAACAAGCTCAGACGCCCCCCTTACAGGAGGCTGGTGAACATACCTCCAATTCCTACACGCTTATTATTGAAGCGAAGGAAAAGACCTGGCTCCGGATCCGGACCGATGGCCAGGAGACCACGGAAAGAACGCTCCGACCCGGAGAACGGCTGGACCTCAGTGCCAAGGATCGCTTTGCCCTGGATATTGGCAATGCGGCGGGTGTCAGGGTATTGTTCCAGGATCGGCTGCTGGAAAATCTGGGGGGGCATGGGCAGGTTGTTCACCTCAATCTCCCTTGAGCGAAGCCGGGCGATCGGCCTGTCCACTTCATGATCTGTTTGACAACGATAAAATGTTATTTTATGCTGATGATCATGGTTCATATGAAATGAAGCGAATTCGTTTTCCTGCGGAAAACCGAATGTACGCGTAAAGGAGAAAGAACTCTATGTTTGGAATTGGCATGCCTGAATTGCTGGTTATTTTGGTGATCATCCTGATCATTTTCGGAGCCGGCAAACTTCCGGAGATCGGAGGCGCAATCGGCAAGGGAATCAAGAACTTTAAGAAGGCAACAAACGAACCTGAAGAAATTGACGTTACCTCCCCTTCAAAGAAGATCGAGCCGAAATAAGACCACCTGCGGGATATCCCCGCCCGGCTGAACAACGGCCGCCTCCCGGCACGGGGCAATGGGGGTAAGGGTTTCTGAGCCCCGCCTCAACGTTCCACGGTCGTCTTCTTCCCGTTTCAGATCAAAGCCGGCAGCAGGCGGTCAGAGCGCCGCCGTACAGGCGACATAGGAATCCGAAAGTCTGCCGCCTGAGGGCCGCTCCGCCGGCCGGCGTGTCCGGGTGAAGAAATCCGTTGCATGTGTCAGAAGGGGACATCATCCTCCGGCAGAGCCGAGGCGTCGTTGAAGGGCGAATAATGCCCTTCCGGTGCGCTCCTGCTTTCACCCCGATCAGCCCCTTTAGGGCTGAGCATCTTCATATCCTGGGCAATGATTTCCGTTGTATACCGCTTGACGCCGTCCTTCCCTTCCCAGGCGCGGGTGCGGATCCGCCCTTCGATATAGACAAGCAGCCCCTTAGCCAGGTAATTGCCGCAGATTTCCGCAAGCTTGCCGAAGGTGACAATGTTGTGCCACTCGGTTTTCTGAACCTTTTCGCCGCTTTTATCTTTCCACTGTTCATCCGTGGCCAGACTGAAGCTCGTAACCATGGCGCCATCCGGCGTGTAGCGAACTTCAGGATCCTTTCCCAGCCTGCCTACTAAGATCGCTTTATTGATCATGGAATATCCGTCATCCTCCCCTGTCGAAGTCAACTGCAGATGGTTTCTGCTATACACAAATACCTCCGAATTAGCAATCTCATTTGAACCCTGCCGCTGTGAGCGGCAGGTCACGGTCGGGGCATCTGTCCTGTGTTTTCAAAACCTTCTTGACTAACGGGGAAAAAAACGATAGTGAACTTCGCTTTATAACAGTGTTCTGGTGACGATATGGCAGACAGTGAACTTTTTAGGAAAAGGATTGAGAAGATTGACGCCCTGAAAGCCGAGGGGGTTGATTTGTACCCGAACGATGTCCGTGTGGACGACACGACGGCTTCGATTCTGGAGCGATTCGAAGATGCGGATAATGAACTCCTGGGGGGGCTTCATGAGCGGTTCACCCTGGCAGGCAGATTGATGGCCGTCCGGAATTTCGGGAAAGCGGCCTTTATCAATATTCAGGACCGTAAGGGAAAAATTCAGGCCTATCTCCACCGGAACGGAATCGGAGATGCGGCCTACGCCCTCTTCAAGAGGCTGGATGTGGGGGATATCGTTTTTATTGGCGGAAGGCCCATTCGAACCAAAACGGGGGAGCTGACCATCGAGGTGGATGAGTTGCGGCTGCTGTCCAAGGCCATTCGACCGCTGCCGGAGAAATGGCATGGTCTGACGGATGTTGAGACCCGTTACCGGCAGCGGCACGTGGACCTGATCGTCAATCCAGGCGTGCGGGAGGTCTTTGTGACCCGGAGCCGGATCATCAATGCCATTCGCCGTTTCATGGACGAACGGGATTTTCTGGAAGTGGAAACGCCCATGATGCAGCCCAAGGCGGGCGGCGCAACAGCGAGGCCTTTCAGGACCCACCACAACGCCTTGGGAATGGACCTGTATCTCCGGATCGCCCCTGAACTTTACCTGAAGCGGCTCATTACCGGGGGGTTGGAGCGGGTTTATGAGATCAACCGGAATTTCCGCAACGAGGGGATCTCCACCTTTCACAATCCGGAATTTACGATGATGGAATTTTATCAGGCCTATGCGACCTATGAAGACCTGATGACCTTTACGGAGGAGCTGCTGACTACCGTTGCGCAGCGCGTTCTGGGCACGCTGAATTTCCAGTATCAGGGAATGGAGATCGATTTGACTCCGCCTTGGACGCGGATTTCGGTGAAGGATTCCATCCTCCGTTACGGTGGAATAGACCCTGAAATCCTGGAGCATCAAGAGAAGGCCTATGCCTATGCCCGCCAGCTGGGTTTGGAGGTCAAGAATACGGACGCCCTGGGCAAACTCGTGACCGCCATCTTTGAAGAGATTGTGGAAGAGAAACTCGTGCAGCCCACGTTTGTGACCCTTTATCCCGTCGAGGTATCTCCTCTGTCCCGGCGCAATGTCGAGGATCCGGGTGTTACCGACCGCTTTGAACTGTACATCGCCGGCAAGGAGATCGCCAATGCCTTCTCCGAGTTGAACGATCCGGAAGATCAGCGGGAACGTTTCCTCATGCAGGCCAAGGAGCGGGAAGAGGGTAACGAGGAAACGCACGTCATGGATGAGGATTATGTCCAGGTTCTGGAATATGCCATGCCGCCGACGGCCGGCGAGGGAATCGGAATTGACCGGCTTGTCATGCTTTTAACGGATTCGCCGTCCATACGGGATGTGATCCTCTTCCCCCACATGCGGAGGAAAGAGCCGGGAGTGGAATAAGATCCGGCCTTTCGTTTCCTGAACGGCAGATCTCTTTTCAACCCGGTGCGGTTATTATACAAAATGTCCTATGAATTTTTCATCAATCTGCGCTATCTACGCGCAAAAAGGAAACAGGTTTTCGTTTCCATCATCACGTTTATTTCCATAGCGGGAATCTTTCTGGGTGTGGCGGCGCTGATTATCGTGCTGGCCGTGATGAACGGGTTTGAAACGGATCTGCGCAACAAGATCCTGGGGATTAATTCGCACATCGTTCTGATGGAATATCAGGGGACGATGAAAAACTACCGTCAGGTCATGGGCGAGGTGAAAGAGATGCCTGGGGTTGTGGCCTCCACCCCCTTTATCTACAGCCAGGCCATGCTCAAGAGTGAAGGCAGCGTCAGCGGTGCGGTTCTGAGGGGACTTTCTTTGAAAGACGCCTTCGGAGTCCTTGATCTCGGGCGTATGAAGGCGGGAAGCATCCAGGCCCTTGCGGGGACGGAATCGCGCGACCGTGCCGCGGGGGAGGCGGAAGCTCCGCCCGGCATTGTAATCGGCAAGGAGCTTGCTAAAAATCTTGGCCTGATCCTCCATGACCCTGTGTATATCATCACCCCCATGGGGGTCTCCACGCCGATGGGATTTGTCCCGCGGATGAAGAAATTCGTGGTCGTCGGCATTTTCGATTCGGGCTTTTACGAATATGATTCCACCCTGGCCTATGTGTCCCTGGCGGATTGCCAGGAATTTCTGAACCTGGGGGATACGGTTTCGGGGATCGAGATCAAAGTGGATGACATCTATCGCGCCGACGTCATTGCCCGAACCATCGAGAAAAAGCTGGGCTTCCCCTACTGGGCCAGGCACTGGATGGAAATGAACAAGAATCTATTCTCGGCCCTCAAGCTTGAAAAGCGGGTCATGTTCATTATCCTCAGCCTGATCGTGCTGGTGGCCGCCTTCAACATCATCAGCACCCTGATCATGGTGGTCATGGAAAAGAACAAGGACATCGCAATCCTGAAATCCATGGGCGCCACGTCACGAAGCATCATGAAAATCTTCGTGTTTCAGGGGGTGACGATCGGAACGATTGGAACGACTCTGGGAATGCTGGGGGGGTTGGCTCTGGCCCACAACCTCTCCGGGTTGTCCGCTTTTATCGAACGGCTCTTCGGATTCAAGATTCTGCCGGGAGATGTCTACTATCTCAACCAGCTGCCTTCCCGGGTGGATTATACGGATGTCGCCGTCATTGTGATTGGATCGCTCATCATCTCGTTTCTTTCCACGCTCTATCCATCCTACCGGGCGGCACGGCTGGATCCGGCGGAGGCCCTGCGAAATGAATAGGGGCGACCAGGGGGGATGCCGGTCATGAGGGCAGACGACGGAAGGGCGAGGGGTTGCGGCGGAAAACGATTCCGGGGATGGGCGTTGTGATCCAGGTTCATGATCTCAAGAAGACTTTTGTTAAAGACGGCAGCCGGATCGAGGTGCTTCGCGGAATCAATCTGAGTATTGACGACGGGGATTCTCTGGCGATTCTCGGCGTTTCCGGCGCAGGCAAGACGACATTCGTCCATATCCTGGGGACGCTGGACAGGCCGACCTCCGGAACGGTGCTGTTTAACGGGCTGAATGTTTTTGACTGGCAGGAAAAAAAGCTGGCGTCCTTCAGAAACCGGACGATCGGTTTCGTCTTTCAATTTCACAACCTGTTGCCCGAGTTCAACAGCCTTGAAAATACGATGATGCCGGCCCTGATCCACGGGATGTCACGGCGCGACGCCCTTGCGAAGGCTGAAACGATATTGCATGATGTAGGCCTTGGTGATAGGATGACGCACAAACCTTCGGAACTTTCCGGTGGCGAGCAGCAGAGGGTTGCCGTTGCCCGGGCGCTGATCATGGAGCCGGAAATTCTTCTTGCTGATGAACCCACGGGGAATCTCGATACGGAAACCGGCCGAAAAATTGAAGATATTCTTCTGGAACTGAACCGGCAAAAGGGGATTACCCTGATTGTGGTAACCCACAACCAGTCCTTGGCCGGCAGAATGTCGCGAAGCATTGGCTTGCGGGATGGGGAAATATATGCCTGTGCATAAGAAACTATCTCTAGTGATATGCGGAATCTTTGTGATCGGGCTTGCAGCCTTTCTGCTGGGAGCAGGAATTTCCATCGCCGGAGAGGCGGCGCGCATTGCCGTCCTGCCCTTCGATATTTTTACCTCCGCGGAGAAGGCCTCATTGCAGGAGGCGATGTCCCGGCAGCTGTCCAGCGAATTCCGTAAATCCAAAAATGTCCAGCTGGTTGAGGAAAAATCTTTTGCGGACGCCCTGGCCGGTCAGGCGGTCACCGAAGCCCTGGGCTTCAAGATCGGGAGCATGACGGGCGCCGCTTATGTCGTTCTGGGAAGCCTTTCTGAATTCGGGGAAAGCCTCAGTGCGGATATCCGGGTTCTGGACATCCGCCGGTCAACGGCCCTGCCGCCCCTGTTTGTCCAGGGGAAACGGAGCGCAATCGACAAGCTTGCGGCGGAGCTCAAATCGACCGTTCTTCTCAAGATCGCACCGGAATTGCGCATCGCAAGGGTCGAGATACAGGGCAACCGGAAGATCGGGTCCAGCGCCATCGAACAGGTGCTGAAGAGCCGGCAGGGCAGCCTTTTTTCCGAGGAGGATGTTTCAGCAGACATCAAGGCCATCTACAAGATGGGATATTTTAATGATGTGTCGGCGGAGACGAAAAGCACCTCCGAAGGCCGGATTCTGGTCTTCAGCGTTCAGGAAAAGGCCATGATCGCGGAGGTTCAGATCGAGGGCAACAAGGCGCTCAGCCGAAGTGACATTGAAGCGGTCATAAGCGCGAAGCCCAAACAGATTCTCAATGCGGAGAAGGTAAAGGCCGATGTCCAGAAGATCAAGGAGCTCTACGACAGCAAAGGGTACTACAATGCCGAGGTCCTGGATCGGATTGAATCTTCCGGACCCAAGGACATGCGTGTCGTTTACAGGATCAAGGAGCATGACAGGCTGTTTATCGAAAAGATCAGCTTTGAGGGAAATAAGACCTACACGGAAAAAGAACTCCGCAACATGCTCAGCACCACGGAAAAGGGCATCCTTTCTTTCTTTACCGATTCCGGGATACTCAAAAGGGAACAGCTCACGCAGGATGTTGCCAAACTCAATGTTTTTTATCTGAACAATGGGTTCATGAACGCGAAGGTCGGAGAACCGGAAATTTCCTATGACCGGAAGGGCATCTATGTCAAGATTCCCATTACGGAAGGAGAGAGGTATCGCGTCGGAACGGTTGAGATCACAGGCGACGAACTGTCCGTTTCCCGGAAGGACCTGCTGTCTAAGCTGAAAATCGCCAAAAAGGAGCATTTCGACCGCGAAGCGATCATGAAGGACATCGATTATCTGACCCAGGCATGCAATGATGAGGGTTATGCCTATGCCGATGTCAGCCCCCGGACGGTCCCTCAGGAAAAAACCCAGTCCGTGGATGTCATGTTCGATATTACGAAAGGGCAGCATGTCTACTTCAACCGCATTGAAATAACCGGAAACACCAAGACGAGGGACAAGGTCATCCGACGCGAGTTGGCCATCAAGGAGGGAGAGCTCTACAACAGCTCGAATCTGAAGAAGAGCTACGCAAACCTCAACCGGCTGCGCTATTTTGAAGAAATCGACTTTCAGACGGAGAAAGGTCCGGATGAAAGCAAAACGGATGTCAATATCCGGGTCAAGGAAAAGCAGACCGGCCTTCTCAGCCTGGGAGCCGGTTACAGCGCCCAGGACCGCGCCATGCTGACGGCGCAGATATCCCAGCAGAACCTCTTCGGCAGAGGGCAGATCCTGAGCCTCAAGGCAAATCTGGGTTCGAAAACCACCCTGTATCAGCTGTCCTTTATAGAGCCTTACCTGATGGATATGCCCCTGTGGAGCAAGTTTGATCTTTGGAACCTGGAGAGGGAATACAACTCCTACGATCTGGATTCAAAGGGCGGGGGTGTCACGCTGGGATATCCCCTCTGGCCGCAATATCAGATCAACGGCTACATCGCTTACCGGTATTCGCTGGATGACGTCACGAACGTCGATGGGGACGCTTCGAACTATGTCAAGGACCAGGAAGGCGAGAACACGACGAGCGGAGTGACCTTGTCGCTGGGTCGGGACACGACGGATGACAACATGTTTCCATCGAAGGGATCGAAAAACACGATTGCGGTGGAATATACCGGCGGTCCCCTGGGGGGAACCGTGGGGTTCACGAAATACACGTTAAGTTCCACCTGGTTCTTCCCTCTCCCGCTGGAAACCGTGCTGGGAACCAGGGCCCGGGCGGGGTACATCTCGGCCCACAGCGGCGAAAGGCTTCCCATTTATGAGCGGTTTTACCTTGGGGGAATCAACTCGCTCCGCGGATTGCGTGATGTGGGGCCCAAGGACGAGGAGGACGACGTGATCGGCGGCAAGACGATGTTCAACGTCAACGTGGATTTTGTCTTTCCGCTGATCAAGAATGCGGGGATGAAGGGGGTCATCTTTTTTGATGCCGGAAATGCCTGGGAAAGCGGTTACGATCTTGGCGATCTGCGCCAGACGGCGGGCGTCGGCATCCGCTGGTATTCCCCCATTGGACCGCTCCGCCTGGAATGGGGCTATGTGCTTGACCGCGAGGAGGACGAACCGGCGAGCCGCTGGGAATTCACCATCGGCATGTTCATGTAAGGGATGGTCAGATCCGTTTATTTCACAGTTAAGGAGAGTTTTTTCATGAAAGATAAACTTATGAGGATTTCGCTGTTGGTCTTTGGTTTTGTTTTTCTGTGTTCGCTACCCGCGGCCCTGGCCGCTGAAAAAATCGGATTTGTGGACGTTCGGGAGGTTATGCTGAATTCCGTGGAGGGGAAAAAGGCCTCTGAGGAATTAAAAAAGACCTTTGAAAAAAACAGGGCGCAGATTTCGGCCAAGGAGGCGGAACTTAGAAAACTCAAGGAAGATCTGGATAAGCAGCGTTCCGTCCTGAAGGAGGCGGCCCTGAGAGAAAAGGAAAACGCCTACCAGAAGAAGCTTCGCGATTATCAGCAGATGGTCAAGGATGCCAATGAAGAAATGCAGAAACGGGACCAGGAGCTTTCCAAGACTCTGCTGCCGGAGATCATGAAGGTCATCAGTGACATCGGGACGAAGGAGAAGTTTACGGTCATCCTGGATGTCGGATCGGTTCCCGTGCCCTTTTTCTCCAGGGAAAATGATTTGACCAAGCGCGTTATCGAAGAATTCGATCGGACCTACAAGCCGAAAAAGTAACGGCTGGTGATGAAGGATCGGAAAGAACGAATGGAAAAGTAATCCGTTCCAGAAAGGAATATGAACGGGGAAGTGAAAAAGACGCTCAATGAAATCGCCTCTTTTCTGGGGGGAACGGTTGTCGGGGATGATCAAGCTCTCATTCGCTCGGTTCGGGGAATTGACGAAGCCGGTCCGGGAGATATCACCTTTGTCGCCAATGCGCAGTACGAACAGAAGCTGCTGACCACAAAGGCCTCAGCGGTCCTCGTTTCCAGAGACACGGAAAGCCCCGGCAGAAACCTGGTTCAAGTTGACGACCCTTACGCAGCCCTCGGCAGGCTGCTGGCTTTGTTTTACCCGGAGGAGAAGGAAATTCCCGCCGTCAGCGGCCGGGCGATGATTGAGGAGGGCGCTGAGATTGCTCCGTCGGCCACGGTATACCCCGGGGTCTACGTCGGCCGGGGGGCCAGGATCGAAGCGGGGGCTGTTCTCTATCCCGGCGTATTTATCGGCCGCGAGGCCGTCATCGGTGAAGATTCCGTTCTCTACCCCAATGTGTGCGTTTACCGGCGATGCCTCATTGGCAGGCGGGTCATTCTCCATGCTGGTGCGGTGGTAGGGAGTGACGGCTTCGGCTTTGCCAATCCGGGGCGCGACAATCTGAAAATCCCCCAGATCGGCATTGTCCAGATCGATGACGATGTGGAGATCGGTTCCAATACGACCATCGATCGGGCAACCCTCGGCCGGACCTGGATTCAGAGGGGCGTTAAAATCGACAATCTCGTTCAGATTGCCCACAACGTGGTGATCGGAGAAAAATCGATCATCGTTTCCCAGGTCGGCATTTCCGGCAGCACCCACCTGGGTCAAAGCGTGATTCTCGGCGGACAGGCGGGGCTCGTGGGCCATCTGGATATCGGTGATTTCGCCATGGTCGGTGCCCAGAGCGGAGTTCATGAAGATGTGAAGGCCCGTTCCATCGTTTCCGGTTCGCCGTGCATGCCCCACCGGACCTGGCTGAGAGCAATGTCCTGTGTGCCACGGTTGCCGGAGATGCGCACGACACTGAACCATGCATTAAAGCGCTTGGAGGCGCTGGAAGGGCAGTTCAGTGAGCATCTGGAAAAAAAGAAGTAACGTTCATGAGCTAAGGCAAAAGAGGAAACAAATCAACCATGAGGATTCATTCCACAGCAGTCGTGTCACCCGAGGCCAGCCTGGCGGAGGGTGTTGAAGTCGGAGCGTACAGCGTAATCGGTCCCGGTGTGACCATCGGGAAAAATACGATTCTCGGATCGCACGTCGTTATTGAACGGGATACGGATATCGGTGAGGACTGCAGGATTTCATCCTTCTGCTCTCTGGGCGGCGATCCTCAGGATTTGAAGTACGAAGGGGAAAAGACGCGGGTTGTCATCGGAAACCATAATGTGTTCCGTGAATATGTGACCGTGAACCGGGCCACGTCGGCGGATATCGGCGTTACCCTGATCGGAGATCACAACCTCATCATGGCCTATTGTCATGTTGCCCATAACTGCAAACTGGGGAACAATATCATCATTTCCAATGCATCCCATCTGGCCGGGCATATTCATGTCGACGACTACGCCATCATCAGCGGCATGGTCGGCATTCACCAGTTCACGAGGATAGGGGCGCACTGCATCATCGGAGGGGCATCTGCGGTGACTCAGGATATCCCGCCCTATGTGACGGCGGCGGGCAATCACGCAAAACTCTATGGACTCAATCTCATCGGACTGGAGCGACGGGGGTTCAGCAAGGAGACCATTGCGGCTCTGAAGGAAGCCTATCGGATCATCTTCCGTTCACCTCTGCGGCTTGAGGCCGCTCTGGAACGGGTGAGGACAACCGTAACGGATACACCGGAGGTGCGCAATTTCATTGAGTTCATCCAGACGTCGGAACGGGGCGTCTGCCACTAGCGCAGAGACAGGGAAAAGAGGGATGAGCAGAATACGGGTGGGAGTTGTCGGAATCGGGCATCTGGGCAATTACCATTTACAGAAATACGCCAGAATCGAAGACGTCGAAATCGTCGGTGCGTCAGACAGCCAGACGGAACGCGCCCGGAAGGCGGCGGACCAGTTTGGGTGCGAGGCGCTGAGCGATCATCGCCGGCTCCTGGGGCGGGTGGACGCGGTGAGCATTGCCGTGCCGACGGGAGCGCATTACGCGGTAGCGCACGATTTTCTTGAAGCCGGGGTTCATGTGCTTCTGGAAAAGCCGATTACGGAAACCCTGGCGCAGGCCGATGAACTGGTTGCCCTGGCCGAGAAGCAACGCCTGGCCTTTCAGATCGGTTTTGTGGAACGGTTCAACCCGGCCATTGTTGCGCTGGAAGGAGTGATGAAAAAGCCGGTCTTTATTGAGGCCCACCGGCTTCACCCTTTCTTCGAACGGGGAACCGATGTGGACGTGGTTCTCGACCTCATGGTTCACGATCTGGATCTGATCCTCCATTTTGTCCAGTCGTCGGTGACGGATGTCGCTGCCGTCGGCGTTTCCGTTCTATCCGAGAAGATCGACATTGCCAATGCCCGTGTGACCTTTGCCGACGGATGTGTGGCGAACCTGACGGCCAGCAGGGTGACGGCCAAGACCATGCAGAAGATCCGGTTCTTTGAAACGAATGGTTACCATTCCGCCGACTGCGCCAAGCGTGAGGTGTCCTCTCTTAGAACGAGGCGGTCTCCCGATGGTAAAGTCGAAATTGTTGCGAATCCGTTGAATATCCCGAAGCATGACCCCCTTGAAGAAGAAATCCAGGCCTTTGTCCGGGCCGTCAAAACCGGCATGCCGCCTCCCGTGACGGGGGAGGAGGGCCGCCAGTCTCTTGAAGTGGCTTTGAACATTGTCGACAGAATTGAATCGGCCCGCAGAAGCCTGAGATGAAGAGCGAATCCTTCCCTTGAGTTCAAAGCGCATCCTTATTGTGGCGGGAGAGGCATCCGGAGACCTTCACGGGGCTTCCCTGGTCCGCGCGATGATGCGGAAGAACCCGGGGCTTTCCTTTTACGGCGTCGGAGGCGGCCGTATGAGGGAGGCCGGCGTGGACTTGTGGGCCGATGCGGGGAACATGGCCGTTGTGGGGTTGACGGAAGTGCTGTCCAAGCTGCGGGTCATTCTGTCTGTCATGAGCCGCCTGAAAAAGTCGATGCGGTTCCAAAAACCCGATCTCGTCATTCTCATCGATTATCCCGACTTCAATCTTCCCCTTGCACGATCTGCAAAGAAAAACGGTATTCCCGTTTTTTATTACATTTCTCCCCAGATCTGGGCCTGGCGGAGAGGAAGGATCAAGACCCTCGGCCGCGTTGTGGACCGCATGGCGGTCATCCTTCCCTTCGAGGAGCCGCTCTACCGGAAGTCGGGTGTTGATGCCTCCTTTGTCGGCCACCCCCTTCTCGATGCCGTCCAGGTAAGCTCTTCGCGCAGCGAAACCCTTCGCCGGCTGGGACTGCGGGACAACGTAACGACGGTAGCGCTCTTGCCGGGAAGCCGGAAGGGGGAGGTCACCCGGCTGCTTCCGGGCATGCTGAAGGCGGTGCGGCTCATCGCCGGGAAGATCCAGCCCGTGCAGTTTCTCCTCCCCCTGGCCGACACGCTGGACCCGGCCTGGATGGAGAGCCGGATGCAGGGGGTGGATGTGCCTGAGATTCGCCTGGTTCGAGGTGCCACGTATGACGCGGTGGCCGCGGCTGATGCAGCTGTGGTGGTGTCCGGAACGGCCACCCTGGAAACAGCGCTTCTGGGGACTCCCCTGGTCGTTATCTACAAAGTTTCAGCCCTTTCCTATCTGATTGGACGGATGCTCATTTCTGTGGATCATATCGGCCTGGTGAATATTGTGGCCGGAAAGACCGTGGCCCCGGAGCTGATCCAGCACCAGGCCAACCCGGAGCGCATCGCAGCGGAAGTCCTGGCGATCCTCGGCGATGCCGACCGGAGAAGAATCATCAAGGAGGAGCTTTCGCAGCTCCGGGAAAAACTCGGCCGGCCGGGTGCGGCCCGGCGGGCGGCCGATATGGCCTTGTCGCTTCTGCAGAGACCCCGGGGATAACGTGGGTCTGCGGGGAACCCGGCCGGTAAGGAAGGCCTGAGCGCAGGGACTTTTGCAAGGAAAACAATGGATATCTTTAAGCGTCTTTTGAAATTGACCAAACCCCACATTCCCCGGTTTGCCGTCGCCATGGTCTGCATGCTGGTCGTGGGCGCCCTTACCTCTGCGCTGGCTTTTCTCGTCAAGCCGGCCCTGGATGACATTTTCCTCAAAAGGAATGCGGAAATGCTCCTCTGGATTCCCCTGGCCGTCATTCTGATCTACGCGGTCAAGGGATCCTGCAGTTATTTTCAGACGATTCTGATGAGCTTCATCGGTCAGCGCATCGTCGCCGACCTGCGGTACCATTTGTATGAGCAGATCCAGAGGCAGTCCCTGAGATTCTTTGCCAAGCATCACACAGGGGAGCTCATGTCGCGGATCACCAACGATGTCACTTCCATCCAGCATGCCGTTTCCGAGGCGGTGACCAGTCTCCTCAAGGACACCTTTACCCTGATCTTCCTTGTCTTCGTCATTTTCTACCGGGACTGGCAGCTGGCCATCATCGCCATGTTCGTCTTTCCCCTGACCATCTATCCCATTGCCAAGTTCGGAGAGAAGATGAGACGGAATGCGACGAAAACCCAGGTCACCATGGCCGGCCTTACCACGCTGCTCCAGGAGACCATTTCCGGCACGCGCATCGTCAAGGCCTTCTGCATGGAGGCCTATGAGAACATGCGCTTCGCCAGGGAAAACGAGAAGCTGATGCGCCTGGCTTTGAAGTCCGTTTCCATCAACGCGATTTCCAGCCCGTTCATGGAGTTCCTGGGAGGGATCGGCATCGCCGCGATCATTTTTTACGGAGGCTACCAGGTTATTCACGGCTCCTCCACCCCGGGAACCTTTTTTTCCTTTCTGACGGCGCTGATCATGCTGTATGAACCGGTCAAAAGATTGACAAACGTCAACAACACCATTCAAAAAGGGATAGCCGGCGCCCAGAGGGTCTTTCACATTCTGGATCTCGTTCCCGACATTCTTGACAGAGAGCATGCCGTGGACCTTCCCCGCATCGTCGAAAAGATCGAAATCCGAAATGTTTCCTTTTCCTACAACGCAACCCCGGTGCTCAGAAATATCAATTTGACCATCCGTGCCGGTGAAGTGATCGCCTTTGTCGGAATGAGCGGCGGAGGCAAGACGACGCTGGTCAATCTGATCCCCAGATTTTACGACGTATCCGACGGGCAGATCCTCATTGACGGCCACGACATCCGGGATGTGACCCTGCTGTCGCTGCGCCGCCAGATCGGGATCGTGACCCAGCAGACCATCCTGTTCAACGATACGGTCCGGAACAACATTTCCTATGGAAGCCGCGACTGCTCGGAGAAGGAGATCATCGAGGCGGCCAGGGCGGCCAATGCCCATGAGTTCATCCAGAACCTTCCCGAACAATACGATACGGTGATCGGAGAACAGGGGACCCGGCTGTCCGGCGGCGAGCGGCAGCGAATCTCCATTGCCAGGGCGCTGCTGAAAAATGCCCCGATCCTGATCCTCGATGAGGCCACATCCTCGCTTGATACCGAGGCCGAGATGGAGGTTCAGGATGCCTTGGAGCGCCTGATGAAGGGGAGGACGACCCTGGTGATCGCCCACCGCCTTTCCACGATCCGCACGGCCGACCGGATTGTCGTGCTGGTCAGGGGGAAAATCGTGGAAGAGGGCTCTCACGATACGCTGCTGGCCAGGCAGGGTGAGTATTGCAAACTGCACCAGCTGCAATTCAAAGAGAACAAAGCGGGGGAGGAAATGGACCTGAAGTAGTCCCCGGCTACAGGATATTCCCGTGAAGATTCGTGAACGTTGCCGCCAGCTCTGGGAGGAGCCGGGGACTCGCAAAGGCGGGAGTCCCTTTGCCCTGCTGCTTGAGATCTTCTCCCATGTTTACCGGGTCGGGGTTTCCCTGCGGAACGGTCTTTATGACCGGGAGCTTCTGAGATCGGCAAAGCTGCCCTGCAGGGTGATCAGCGTCGGGAACGTAACGGCGGGCGGTACGGGAAAGACGCCCATGGTGGTTTTGCTGGCCCGGATGCTCCGGGGAAACGGCTATCGTCCGGCGGTGCTGAGCCGGGGTTACGGCAGTACGGGGGCGGCGCCGGTCAATATCGTCAGCGATGGGGTTTCCGTCCTGCTGGGGCCCCATGCGGGAGGCGATGAGCCGGTGCTGATCGCCCGAAGCTGCCCGGGCGTTCCCGTTCTGACCGGTCCGGACCGTCGCCTGACGGGAAAGGCGGCCATAGCGCGCCTGGGTGCCGATGTTCTGATCCTCGATGACGGATTCCAGCATCGCCGTCTGTTCCGGGACCTCAATATCGTATTGCTGGATATCGACCGTCCCTGGGGAAACGGTTATCTTCTGCCGCGGGGACCGTTGCGCGAACCACCGGACCGGGCCATGAAGCGGGCTGATCTCCTCGTCCGGACAGGGGAGCGAAGGGGAACCCCGGGGGATACCCGGAGCGAACCAGATGGCTGCAACGATACAGAGCGGATTTTTAAGCGTTCTCTTCCGGCCTTTCGAGGGACCCATCGGCCCTCTTCCCTGGTTTCCCTGAACAAGGGCCGGAGCAGGGAACTTCGTGATCTGAAGGGAAGGAGGATCTGCGCCTTCGCCGGCATCGCTGCTCCGGAGCGCTTCCGCGGTACCCTGGAATCCCTGGGGGCCGATATTGCCGCGTTCCTTGCCTTCCCGGACCATCATCGCTATTCCTCCAGCGATATCGCCGCTGTTGCGCAGGCGGCCAAGGACGTCCGCGGGGACATGATCGTGACCACGGAGAAGGATCAGATGAAAGTGATGTCCCTCGATTTACCTGCCATTCCCTGCTTTGCACTGCGCATCGAGATGACCGTCGATCCCCTGGAGGATTTTGAACGCCTGATCCTCGGGGTCCTCACGAAAGGCAAGGCAGAGGCCTGAGATCCTGTGCTACTTTTCGGAAAATGCCGGATCTTCGTAACCGGCCTCCCGGAATCCCTTCCGGCGCAGGTGGCAGCTGTCGCATCGGCCGCAGGCCCTTCCATCGGGAAGAGGGTCGTAGCAGGTGTGCGTCATTCCATAGTCCACGCCCAGGGCCATTCCTTTTCGAATGATGTCCGCTTTGGAGAGCAGGATCAGCGGAGCGCGGATTTTCAGGCGCATCCCGCCCTCCGTGCATGCCTTGGTGGCGAGATTGGCCATGGTCTCGAAGGCCGCGATGTATTCGGGGCGGCAGTCGGGATAGCCGCTGTAATCCACGGCGTTCACCCCGATAAAGATCTCACCGGTCTGCAGGACCTCCGCCCATGCGAGGGCATAGGACAGAAAGATGGTGTTTCTGGCGGGGACGTACGTTACGGGAATTTCCACCCCTTCCCCTTCCTCGGGGGAATCCCTTTTCGGGACCTCAAGGTGACCGGTGAGGGCCGATCCTCCAATAATGCTTAAATCAAGGGGAACAATGAGATGTTCCTTTGCGCCCAGGGCATTGGCGATGCGCCGCGCCGCCTCCAGCTCGATGGCATGGCGCTGCCCGTACTGGAACGTGAGGGCGTAAAGCTCATAGCCTTCCGCCTTGGCGATGGCCATGGTCGTGGTGGAATCCAGCCCTCCACTGAGAAGGATGACGGCCCTTCGATCTGAATTCATTGGCGTGTCCTCGTCTTTTTTCCTTTATCTTTTTTTTTCAAACGCCCCGGGCATCCTTCCCCCAGAGGATTTTGTGGAGCTGGAGCTGGAGGCGGACCGAAAGATGATCTTCGAGGATCCACCGAGCCAGCCGTTTCGGATCCAGGCGCTCCGTGACGGGGGACAGGAGCGGTGGATTCCGCGTTTTCGCCGCCAGGTTCCTGGAAAGAAGGATGTCCCGGGCAAATTCATAATCCCCTCTCTCGCCCAGGACAAACTTGATTTCGTCCCGTTCCGTCAGATCGTCGAGGATGCTGAAATCGTTCCTGTGGCTTTCTCCGCTTGAAGGGCATTTGATATCGACGATGCGCACACAGCGCCGGTCAATCCCCCGGATGGGCAGAGATCCATTGGTCTCCAGGAGAACCGCATATCCTCCCTCCAGAAGGCTCCGGATCAAGGCCGGGGTTTCCGCCTGGAGCAGCGGCTCCCCTCCGGTGATTTCCACCAGACGGCATCGGTGAGATGCGATCCGGCCAAGCAGGTCGGAAAGTTCCCACAAGGTCCCTCCCTCGTAGGCGTAGCGGGTATCGCAATAGGAGCAGCGGAGATTGCAGCCGGTGAGCCGCACCAGGACGCAGGGAATGCCGATAAAGGACGATTCCCCCTGAATGCTGTAAAAGATTTCGTTGACCTTTAAGGACACGTCACTCCTCATGGATTCCGTTCACGGCCAGGTCCAATGGCGTTGAATACGGAGGCGAATGCGAAACAAACACCGTCCGGTCATAAGCGACTGCCGTGGGCAGTCTTGTCAGTTCGGTTTCATCCGTTCGGTTTCAATGGATGCACGGGATTAAAACCACGCCGAACTGGAAAGGATGCCGATACCCTGATCTGAGGAATACATGGCCTGTACCGAAGGATAGCGCACAGGATCCGCTTCGCAGTCGCGTCTTTCGAAGTCCTTCAGGTGAAACGGGGTTTCCGGAACCAGGCTCGTCCCGATGACCTGCCATGAGTGCCTGGTCTTCCAGGCGCTGTTATCGACGAGCCGGATCAATCCTGTCCGGTGAAGGTCCTCCGATTCCCTCGTCACCATCTGACAGTCGTCGTTCCCCAGGATCACCCCGATGTGGACATCCGGATTGATGTCGTGCATTTTCAAACAATACGAGGGGAAAACAGTGATGGCAAAGTGCCTTTGAGCATCGAGCAAATTTCCATGTTTGTCCAGCCTGGGCAGCAGATCTCCCCCCAGAATGATCAGATCGGGCCTGCACTGCTCGGAGAGGTCTACAAGCGAATCGTACAACCAAATCATCCCATGTAAATCGCTCGTGAAGAGGATCCGCACCGTGTCCTCCTGGTTATTCCCGGAACATTTCAAGGTTGCAGTCCATATCGCCATGGAATTGGGAGCAGGCTGAGTTGTTGCCTGAGAGGTTGAAGGCTTTCCGTGGGCAACCCTCTTCAAAAAGCGTTTTCGCGGATGGATTTCCGGCCGGATACGGTGATTTACGGGATTCCGATCATCGATACGCTCGAAAAACATTTCCCTGCTTCCCATCATCGAAGGATCTTCTCAGTCTGATCCTCTTCTGTCGCCGTCCGATCCGCAAAGAGAAAATGTGTGACCCGCTTCAGTCCTCCCGATAGGTGGCGCTGCTGGTCGGTGTTTCGGAAACTCTGACCCGCGAAACCCGTATCGTATCCCTGTTGAGCTTCCCGCTCAGCTCCAAATAGAGGTGGCGGGCGATGTTTTCCGACGAGGGGTTGGCCTTCTGGAAAGGCGGCAGTTCGTTCAGGTTGATGTGGTCCAGTCGGTGGAGCGCCTCTCGAACCGTCTGCTTCACCTCTCGAAAATCAATGCCGATTCCGATCTCATTGAGCTCCCGGCACTCGACGGTGACCCGGACGGCCCAGTTGTGTCCATGGAGGTGCTCGCAGTTTCCCGGGTAATCCCGCAGCGCGTGGGCGGCGGAAAACTGCTCTTCAACGCTGATTTCAAAAATTCCTGGCATAAAGGCTCCCTGCTGTACGGATCCACGTCTTTTTCGCGGAAATTTAACATTTTTTCGGATGTCCCAAACGGAACGAGCCATCATATTACTTCATTTTTTGCCAAAGTTGTCTATCTTTTTTCATGTACGTTCATACCTGCTGAAAGGATTTCCCAAGGGCGCCGGCAGCTCGAAGCACCTCGGTGCTGAGCCAGTCTGTGCGGCCGCGGAGCGTAAGCTTCAGAGCCGGTTCATCCCGGCTGATCCGATGCGCTTTTGCCGGGGCGACGACGGGTTCGGCAGGTCCGTCCGCAGCTCCGAACAGGCACCGATCGTTTGCCTTAAACAGAATTTTACTGTAAATCACATCGTTATGAACAATAAAAGTCTGAATATGGCGGAGGGTCCCATCCTGCCTCTTCTGCTGCAAATGAGCTGGCCGTCCATCGCCACCGTGCTGGTCGTAAACGTCTATTACCTCATAGACGCCTTCTGGCTTGCCAGGCTCAGCTCGAATGCCCTTGCGGCCTTAACCATAAGCCTTCCCATACAGGTGATTTTAGGCGGAGTCGGCGTGGGAACGGGATTGGGTGCAGGCTCATACGCCGCCAGGATGTTCGGTGCGGAGGAAAACCGGAAGGCCCGACAGACAGCCGGCCAGGTTTTTTTTCTTTCGGCTGTGCTCGGAGCGCTGTTCATCAGCCTGGGGATGGCCGGGCCGGATCTCATTTTGACATATTTCGGCGCCACAACGGAAATTCTGCCCCTGTCCCGCCGGTATCTCCTGACACTGCTGCCCGGCGTGCCGTTTCTGTTTCTGATCATGATGGCCAGCAATCTCTTCCGGGCGGAAGGCAGGCCTCATCTCGTGATGTATTGCGCTCTTATGACCTCGGCCGTCAGCGGTATCCTGGATCCTATGCTCATCTTCGGCTGGGGTCCCTTCCCCCGGCTGGGAATTGAGGGAGCCGCCATGGCCGCGGTGATTTCCCAGATATCGGGTGCAGCGCTTGCCTTTTATTTCTTGCGGCAGAAAAGCTCCAAATATCAGCTGAAATGGCATTATCTCCGTCCGGATTACCGGATTATTCTGTCCATCTACTCGACGGGATTTCCCTCCATGATCATCAATCTCGTGCTCAGCCTTGGAATGCTTCTTCACAATCATGTCCTTGGCGGATACAGCAACCTTGCCGTGGCCACTCTGGGCATTGTCTCCCGAATGAGTGGCCTGGTCATGATTCCGCTTTACGGCATCGGTCATGGCCTGATGCCGATGGTTGCCTTCAGTGAAGGGGCGAATCTTCCTGTTAGACTGATGGAGGCGGTGGCGATCGCCGTAAAAATTTCCTTTGCGATTGCCATGGTCTGTTTTCTGATCGTGGAGGCCTTTGCTCCGGCCATTGCGACGCTCTTCTCCGATGACATGGAGCTGCGAAGGCTCACGGCAACAGCCCTGCGCATCAATTTTCTGATACTGATCACAGCCGCTCCCAGCCTGATGTGGATCAACATGTTCATCGGTCTCGGACAGGGAAAAGCCGCCATGGTCCTGCTGGTCGGTCGCGAAATCCTTTTTTTAATCCCCTTTCTGTGGCTCCTACCTTCCTGGTTCGGCATCAACGGCGTCTGGATGGCCCAGCCGCTTGCCAACGCCATCGCATTCCTGTTCATCCTCTACTGGGCGAAACGCCAGTATCGAATGTTTGATTCCCTGATCCATGAGAAGACATAGGCGCACTTGCCTCCCCGGAAGTCCGATGCTCGCCGTCCGCCGCGAGGGCCGAAGGCTCGATAATGGCCCGGAATCCATGAAGGAAGACCTCGACGGAATATCCGTTTAAAAAATTCCCCGATTCCACCTGGCGGCTGTTATCGGGTGCAGGTCTCCCTGCATCAGCAATGAAAGGCCCTCTGTCATCCTTCCTTTTCAATGGAAATGAGATCTACGGTGAAAATCAGAACGGCATCCGGTCCGATGAGATGGCCTGCGCCTCTCTCGCCGTAAGCAAGATCGGAAGGGATGACGAGTTCATATGTTCCCCCTGCCTTCATGAGCTGCAGGCCTTCAGTCCATCCCCGGATGACTCCTGCAAGAGAAAACGTGGCTGGCTGATTGCGCTTGTAGGAGCTGTCAAATTCCGTCCCGTCGATGAGCGTGCCCCTGTAATGGACGGTTACCGTATCGCCCGGTTTCGGGTTGTCTCCTGTGCCCTCCTTGACCACCCTGTACTGCAGGCCGCTCGGGGTGACTTTTACGCCCTCCTTGAGCTTGTTCTTTTCGAGAAATTCCGAGCCTTCCTTTCTGTTGACGGCCCTTGCCTTTTCAAAGGATTCCCTTTGCCTTGCCTGGAGGTCCTGCGAAAAGCTCATCATGATCTGATCCATTTCGGCTTGTGTCAAGGACCTTGTGGATCCTGAAAGGGCGTCTGTAATTCCCTTCAAAAGGACATTCGGATTGATGCCGATGGATTTTTCCTTAAAGTCACTTCCTATGCCGTAACCGATGGCATAGCTTACCTTATCCCTTTGAGTTTTTAAGATGATCTTGCCCTCCGAAAAGCCGGGCAGTGCCGTGATCATGAGAACGGCGAGTCCAAACGCTACGGATTCTCTTTTCATTGCTCCTCCTTGTCTGTGCAGGTTAAGGCCGCCCTTTCCGCTGATGTTCAGGTATCAAGGGACAGGATGACTTTTGATACGCCCTCGGGTTCAGGCTTGACCTGAAACCCCAGTTTCCGGCACAGGCCAAGCATCTTTCCGTTTTCGGTCAACACAAGCCCCTCGATCTTGTGGAGATGCTTATCCCGGGCTATTCCGATGAGAATGTCGATCAGTTTTGCCCCCAGGCCCATGCCGTGGTAATGATCGTGAACCAGGATGGCAAACTCGCCGATCCCGGTGTCGGGATGGTGGATGAGACGGCTTCCCCCGATCATGCACTTTTTCCCGTTCCTCCTGATTTCAGCCAGGATGGCTATCTCCCGGTCATAGTCCATGTTGCAGGACCGTACAACAAGATCGTCGGTTATTTCCCGGACGCCGAAATATCGGTTGCGCAACGTCTCCTCCGAGAGGGAATCAAGCATCTCTTGGGACATGAGCTTGTCCTCCGGACGGACAGGCCTCAGGAGAACTTCCGTCCCGTCGAGAAGATTCCACGTCGTTATGTAGTGCAAGGGATAAGGGGTGATCACGAGGTGCGAATAGGGCCCGGATTCCTCGGAAACAGAAGCAAGGGCGACCATCACATCCCCTGCCAGCACCTCGGATTGTTCAATCCACAGGACAAGCTCCATGCGCTCGATCTCCGCAAAATCAACAACCAGATCGGAAAATCCCAGGAGGGTATCCTCAAGCCGGGAAAGAATCTGCCGACCCTCATCGGCATTTTTTAAAACGGGATAGATTCCCGTACCTTCAAGCAGGCGCCGGGCCAGGGTCCGGTTGAGAGGCGGCAGGCCGATGCGTTCATCGTCGGGGCCACCGGCGCCGGGGCTGATGATCAGGATGGTGTGGAACTCGGGGTCTCTTCTCGATTCGAGCTTAAGCCTCAAGGCCGCCGGTGCCGGCGTATTCTGAAGGATGACTTCCACGCCTCCATCGCGCAACCGCTGTCCCGCCTGCCGGCAGGCGTCGTCAACGTCCCCGGTGGCGGTCAAGGGGATCGCCTGTTCTTCTTTCTCCCCGGTGAGGGGCTGGATCCTGAGGGACAGAGGGAGGCCCAGGCCCGGGATTTCCCGGCGAAGCTGGTCGATGTCCGACACAATGGTTGTCCTGAGGGTGCGAATTCGATAGTTCCTGATAAGGTCGAAGGCATGCCGGCGGGAGAGGGTCCGTTTCCCGTCTCGGATGGCCTTCCGGACAACCGTCTTGAGATAATTCAGAAGAGGGGCCCCTGTCTGGGTTCCCTCGGCCGGCGTCTCATAGATGAGTTCAAGATTCCTGTGATACCGGTACATGTAAAGGTAGGTCTTTACCGCTTCTTCGGGGGTGGCATAGGCCGGTACATTGTTGTGCAGAAGGATGCGGCGGCCTTCGGCGGCGCGTGCGCCGCCCACCCAGGTGACGATGATCGGCTTCCGGGTCTTCCTGGCGGCTTGGATAATGGCCTGGGCCAGGTCCATGGCCCCGGCAAAAACCCGCGGCGTATAGATCACCATGATGCCGTCCACCCCGTCATCGCCGAGGCAGAGATCCAGGGTGTTCCTATAGCGTCTGGCATCGTCCGCTCCTCCCATGTCGACAGGATCATCCCGACACCATTGTTCCGGCAGGAGAACATCTTCACGGCCTGAGTCTCCGCTGGAGATGCAGGCCAGCTCTCCTCCCAGCTCGGCCAGGGTGTCCGTGGCCATGATTCCGACATCCCCGGCGTTGGTGATGACGGCGAGCCGGGACCCTCTGGGCAGGCAGGACGAATCGAGGACTTTTGCCATATTGAAGAGATCCATCACCTCAGCCACCCTCACGATGCCGATTCTCCGGAACACGGCGTCATAGACGGAATCGTTTCCCGCCGATCTTCCCGACCGCATCTCGACGAAGGATGCCCCGGCTTTTGAACGGCCCGGTTTGAGCACGACGATAGGTTTGCTCAGCGCAAAGCCGCGTGCGGCGCTTATGAATCGTTTCGCGTCCCCCACGGTTTCCATGTAGATCATGAGACTTCTTGTCGTGTAGTGGTACGTCAGAAAATCGATGAGATCCCCGTACCCGACGTCTATCCGGGAGCCGAGGGAGGCGAACATGCTGAAGCCTATTCCCATTGTATCCCCCCAGTCGAGGATCGCATCGCCGAGAACGGGTGCGATGAGTGCGATGTTTCCGGGTTTGGGGTTCGTCTTGAGAAAAGTGGCATTGAGGCCGTTGTGGGGAAGGATCATCCCCAGGGAATTGGGCCCGATCGTTCTCATGCCGGACTCCCTGCGTGCGGCGAGAATGTTCTCCGCCAGTTCCCTCTGCTCCTCCTCGGTGAAATTTGAGGAAAGGATGATGGCGACTGAAACACCCGCCTTTCCACACGCTTCGATGATGCCCGGGACGGTGGCTGCCGGGGTTACGATAACGGCCAGGGTGACGCGGGAGGGCACATCCCTGATCGACGGGAAGCACCGGGCTCCGAGAATGGTCTTTCTGTTGGGATTCACAAAATAGAGCGGGCGATTCGCTGTCCGGGAAAGGTTCGCCAGGACCACTCTGCCTATGGAGTTCTCCTGCTCTGTCGCTCCAATGAGCGCCACCGATTCGGGATTCAATATCTCTCTTAAACTGGCCATGAACACGGTCTTCTTCGTTATTGATGAAATTGCGCTTTCAGCCCCGTCCCGCTTTCGGCAATCCAGCGTCGATGAACCTGCCGTATCGCCTGCTGAAAAGGGTCAGGACCCTTTGCGGAACATTTCGTATCATGATTTTTATTGCAAATCCACAGGGGGTTTAAAAGTGGCCGGGTGGTTTTTTCCCCAAGCCTAAGAGGCTTCTGTTTGAGGCAGGTTTCAGATATTTCAGGAATAAAAGTTGAGAACGGAGCTCGGAGCGGGCAAGGCCGGGTCCCTGAAATCCGGTTGTCGGATGGGGGCCTTAAAAAAAAGGTTTTTCCCCCGGCGCCTTTCTCGCTGCCAGGTGCGCGGCGAGCACCGGGGCGAAATTCACCGCTCCTTGAAGGAGACGGAAATCCGGTCAAAAAGGGGCTTTACAAGGTAGTTTATCAGGGTCCTTTCCCCTGTCTTTATGACGACCTGCACGGGCATGCCGGGCTGAAGATCCCGGGTCCCCAGCTTCTGCAGCCCCTGCTTCGTAAGCCGGATCCGGCACAGGTAATAGGGGATCCTCGTGGCCTCATCGGTAAACCGGTCTGCGGAAACCAGGATGACCTCTCCGTCGATGACGGGGGTCTTTTTAGCGTCAAAGGAAGTGAACATCAGGTCGACTTTGAGCGTTTCCCGCACCCGGTCTCTGTCCGTGGGCATCACCTTTGCCTCCACGATGAGCTCCTCGTTTGCCGGAACGATGCTCATGACCGGATTCCCCGGCATGATCACCCCACCCGCCGTGTGCACGGAAAGGCCCACGACCGTTCCCTCTTCCGGCGCCCTGATCTCCGTTTTCTCAAGAACGTCCTGTGTCGCTGCGTACTGGTCCCTCAGGGCCGCCAGCTTTTTCTGAACCTCGCTGAGCTGGGTCTCCACATCCTGGGTGAATTCCTGTTCGCGGCGCACGATGGTGAGCTTGTACTCGCTCATGGCCTTTTTCGCCCTGGCGATATTTCCGAGATCTTCGCTCCGTTTTCCGCTGAGCTCGGCCAGCAGTCTTTCCGTTTCCAGAATTTTGCTCCGGGGGTAGTAGCCCTGATCCGCCAGGTCCCTCAACGAGTTCATCTCCGTGCTCAGGAGTTCCATCTGTCTGGTCCGGGACATCTGAAGTTCTTCAAGCCTGCGAATGTATTCCTTCATGCCCTCGATGTTTTCCTTGAGGATGTTGAGTTCGGTGTGCAGGGTGCCCCGCCTGGCATTGAAGAGCTGCTGCTGCGTTCTGACCAGATCCGCGATTTCAGGCAGATGGCTCATGGCGGTGATTTCCTCGGGATACGCGATGGCTCCCGCTCTGCTCCTTTCCGCCAGCAGTCTGGCTTCCAGGGCGAGCGCCTGGTAGTATTCGCCTCGAATCTCGGCCAGATTCGCTTTTGGCTGCGCATTGTTGAGCCGGATGAGCACCTGTTCCTTCCTGACCCGGTCTCCTTCCCTGACAAGGATTTCTGAAATCGTTCCCCCATATTGATGCTGGATTGTTTTTTTATTGGAAACGACGGCAACTTCGCCATGAGCCACCACGCCCTCATCCAGGGGGGCAAGGGAAGCCCATGCCAGAAACGTCCCCAATCCGAAAATCAAACCCGCAAGGGCGATCAGGATGATCGGCCTTGTGTTTGTTTTCAGGGGTGTCTTTTCCCCGGCGTTCAAAGCCTGTTTTTCGCTGCCGTTCATAATGCCCCTTGAAAGTCCCTTCATCCTTTTCCCTGTCCTGCCTGCAGGACCTGAGGCGGCTGCCGGGTCGGCACCTTTTTCAGGCGGGCGAGGACTTCGTCTCTCGGGCCATAGGCCTGGCTGACCCCGTTGACCAGCAGCAGAACCTTGTCGACGACGCGAAGGATGGAGGTGCGGTGCGTGATGACGAATACCGTTTTTTTTGCCGCTTTTAATTGGACCATGGTCTTGAGAAGGGCCAGCTCTCCCGCCTCGTCGAGGTTGGAATTCGGCTCATCCAGGACAAACAGCACCGGGTCGTCGTAGATTGCCCGGGCCAGGGCGATCCGCTGCTTCTGCCCCCCCGAGAGAAACAGCCCGCCCTCTCCGACAGGGGTGTCATAGCCGTCCGGAAACTGCAGCACCATCTCGTGTATACCCGTCGCTTTTGCCGCCTTGACCACCTTCTCGGAGTCGATCTCTCCAAAACGGGCGATGTTCTGGGCCACCGTGCCGTCAAGGAGTTCAATATCCTGGGGAAGATATCCGATGTACGGCCCCAGCTCCTCCTTGTTCCACTTTGAGATGGCCGCGCCATCCAGTCTCACCTCTCCGGAAAAAGGGGGCCAGATGCCCACGATCATTCTCGCCAGGGTTGTTTTTCCTGAAGCGCTGGGCCCGATCACCGCCACAGCATCACCAGGATTGGCTGCAAAGCTGACGCCTTTTAAAATCTGTCTGCCGGTTCCCGGGGGGCCGGCAACGAGGTTTCTGACCGTCAACACCCCGGTGGGGGCCGGCAGAGACATTTCTTCTTCATGTTCGGACAGGACGGCCAGGATTTCTCCCAGTCTCAGGTAAGATGTCCTGGTGGCAAGAAACTGCTTCCACGTGCCGATGGCCATTTCAACGGGCTGCAGGGCCCTTCCAAGGAGGATGGACGCGGCAATCATCATTCCGGGGGTAATGGTGTCCTTTACCGCCAGGTAGGCGCCTAAGCCAAGAATGCTGGACTGAAAGGTCAGTCGGGAGGCCTTTGTGATTGCGGAAACGATGCTGGCCCTGTCGCTGGCTGCCGCCTGGAGTTTCAGAAAACTTTCATGCTTCCGGTGCCAGTACCCCCTGACGCGACTCAGCATTCCCATGGCCTCGATCGCTTCGGCATTTCTCAGATTGGCTCCCGCATAGGAGTTGGCGCTGTTGTAAAGCCGGTTCGCCTCGGCAAGGGGCTTTCTGCTGACAAGCTCGGTAAGCGCAGCCATGGCGAGAAGAAACAGGGCGCTGAAGACGGAAAAAATCCCGAGCCAAGGATGCATGAAAAAGATGACGAGGATAAAAAGAGGGGTCCAGGGGAAGTCAAAAAAGGCGAACAGGCCATTGCCGGTGAGAAACTGGCGGACACCCGTCAGGTCATGAAAATACTGAGTGGCGTTGGCGGATCCGAAGCGCAGGGACTTTTCGAAGGCTGCCTGGAAGACCTTGCCGCTTAAGCGCTGATCCATGCTGTTCCCCAGCCGAATGAGGACCTGGGAGCGAATCCACTCCAGAAAGCCAATGCCGATATACATCAGAACCATGATGATGGTGAGCATGACCAGGGTATCCTGGTTGCGGCTTGTCAGGACGCGGTCATAGATCTGCAGCATGTAGATTGCCGGCACCAGGAGCAGCAGGTTGACAACAAAGCTGAAGAGGCCGACCGCCGCGAACGTATTTTTAAAGGACCATAAAATAGTGCGCAGTTCGTTTTTTTTGCCCTCTGCCGTCGGCAATGGTCGCCGGAAAATGTTGGGCATAGGTCACCTCGTTCGCTTATTGCGCAGCCGCCGTTTGCAGCCATCCGTTGATTTCATGAACATCCCTCTCTGAAATGGTCCCCGAGTAAGCTTTCAATCTCACACTGTTCAGCAGGCAGTCGTATCGCGCCTGCAGCAGTCGAATCAGGACATCCTGGAGGTCCTGCTCGGCGTTCAGGACATCGATCGTTGTCCGCACGCCGGCCAACAGGGACATTTTGTTGGATTTCAGGGAGGTCAAGGCCGATTTGCGCGCCGTCTGCAGCGCATCGATCCGCGACACGCTGTCCCGAACGGCGAGAAAGGCTTCGCTGAGCTTCTGGGTAATATCGGCCAGGGCATTTTCGTACTCCATCCTGGCCTTCTCCAGGATCGCCCTGGATTCCTTGACCTTGGCCACTGTATACCCCCCGCTGAAGACAGGAAGATTGAGCTGAACGCCTACGCTGCCGTACGATATGCGGTTTGTCTGCAGATTGTTGTTCGTGTTGGTCTTATTGTAGCCTCCCACAAAGTCGAGACTTGGCCAATGTTGACCTTCGTTCTTCCTGAGCTCCGCCTCCTGGTAGGAAATCCGGTATGCATAGGATTTCAGCAGGGGATGGTTTTCCCTTGCTGTTTCGATCCAGGTTTCAAGGCGCTCGGGATCGGGAAGTCCCAGGGGGGCATCGTCCCTGAGCGGATTCAATCCGGTCGTGTCATTCCCCACGATTCTTGTGAGAGCCAGCCGTTTAACCTCACAATTGCTTCTGGCCCCGATTTCCTTTGCAAGAACCGAGTCGTAGCGGGCATCAGCATCATGGACATCGGTGATCGTGGATACCCCTGCCTGGAACATCCGCTTGGCCTGTTCGCGCTGTTCCAGAACGGCCCTCTTTTCGGCATCGATGAGGTCCAGCAGATTTTCCGCAGCCAGAGCGTTGAAATAGGCTTCAGCAAGCCGGAGGATCAAGTCCTGCTCCGCTGAGACAAATCGCGCGTCACCCATATTCTTGCGGACCTTGTGCTGCCGGTATTCATAAAAACGGGAAACATTGAAAATGGGCTGTTTGAGGGACACGCCCAGGGATTCGCTGTCAAAATCCCGATAGTAAGAGGGGGCGTTGTCGTAATAGTATCTGGATTCGGAGCCGTATGCCTGAATCTGGGGAAGAAGGAATGAGCGGCCCTGCGCCGGCAACGTCCTGGACGCTTCATGCTCGTGGACGTAGGACCCGAAGAGCGGATCATGCTGCCTGGCGCGGATGTAGGCTTCCATCAAATCCATGGCGGCAAGAGGTGTGGCCAAGGCGCTCTGAAGGGCAAGGAGAAGCAGCAGAAAAAGGGAAACAGAAAGGCGGCGGCACCTCTTTTTCCCATTTCCATTCTCGTCGACTGGCATCGTTCCGGTATCCTCTGTCAATAATCCCTCCCGGCTCAACCCTGCAGCCTTGCTCTTTTTGTTGAATTCCTGCGGATGTTGTTTTTCGGGCCGGAGATATGGGTCATTCCCTTTGCAAAATCCAGGTCATGATCCTTGAAGCGGGAGTTTTTACCCGTCCTCGAAGGGCTCGGGCATACCGGGGCCGCATTCCGAACAGGCTGTGGAGTCCCTTTCAACAGGCCGCCCTTTACTGCTCTGAAGGGTTGGGCTTGTGAATGGGTCCGACACACGTGTTGTAATGCCTTTTGCGGTCAGCCCTGAAAGGGGCGATGTCTCCCGTTTCGGAAAATCCCGGGGTCGACAGGGATGCGAGCCTATGGACGGTTGCGGCAACCTGCAGGGTCGGCGCGAAAAAACGGACTTCCTGTCTTGCCCGGGGGGGGGCAGCGGCTGCGCTTTTTCCCGGCAACGGCCAGGGGAGCCGCCGGATCCGTGACGGCGTTTATTATCACCGCGTAGGATGTTTTCCTGGCGATATCGTCATCCGTAATGATATGCGCGTCCAGGAGTCCTTCAGAGGCATCGCCCGTTTTCAGATAATTGATCTCCGCCAGCGCGATGCTCCAGCCTTCAAGCCGGGAGTTCAGGCGACTGAGCTGTTCTTCATCGCCCTGAAAATGAATCATGAGGTCGATAGCGCTTCCGGGTCCTGCCGTTCCATTGTTGACGCTCCCGATAAGATAGGCGCCTTGACGCCGAACCTCTCGGAGTCGAGGCGTTCCAGAAGATTTCTTGCTTTTGACCTTGCTGTTTTGCCTTTTTTCTTTTTCGCTGTTTCGTCTGGT
>MVRU01000013.1:0-45000 GCA_002067745.1 Syntrophus sp. PtaU1.Bin005 | reverse complement strand
CGCTGAAGTGGCGTCCAATATCGCGCAGGAAGGAAATGTAATTCAATTTCGTCAGCCAGTCCGCGTTATTGAGCATTAATGCCTTTCGATCCTCAAAATCCAGGTACCTGCTGAATTGCCTTCGCAGACACTGAGCATTGAAGTCAATGGTTTCTCTCGACAAAACCTGGCGCATTTCGGTTTTTCCGCTAGGATCTCCAATCAGAGCCGTCCCCGCACCGACAAGGGCAATTGGGACGTGGCCGTTCTTCTGCAGATGAACAAGGGCCATGATAGGCACAAGACTCCCAATATGCAAGCTTGTTGCGGTTGGATCAAAACCAATATAGCACGTAAGGGGATGCTCAAGGGCTTTTCTTACTTCATCTTCATCGGTTACCTGCTCTATAAAGCCTCTTTCCAGAAAAACATCATATACGTTTTTCAAGTTCTAAGTCTCCTCCAGGATATTCTAACGTCGGAATCTCGAAATCCTCTCTCCAGGATCATGAAGCATCATGAATTCAGACGAACACTGAGGCGCTGGATTCTCGAACATTTACCATCCTTCTCATCAACGTCCAGCACAACCCCCTGCAATCGGATATCCCCTTTTGCAATATCGAATCTATTGGGAATCTGAAACAGAAATTTGTCTATCACGACTTCCTTTTTGACGCCGATCACAGAATCGAAAGGTCCCGTCATTCCCGCATCGCTGATGTAGGCGGTTCCTCCCGGCAGTATCTCGTCGTCCGCCGTCTGGACATGGGTATGGGTTCCCAGCACCGCGCTCACCCGACCGTCTAAAAACCACCCCAGCGCCTTTTTTTCCGATGTCGCCTCGGCATGCATATCGACAATGATGATCTTCGTCATTCCGGAAAAGGCGGCCAATTCCCTTTCCGCCGTTCGGAAGGGGCAATCGATGGGCTGCATGAAAACCCTCCCTGCGAGATTTAAGACCCCAACCGAGATGCCGGATTCCATTTTTACAAGAACATGCCCCCATCCTGGAGTTCCTTCAGGATAGTTTGCCGGCCGGAGCAGGGTTTCGTAATCTTCAACAAAGTCACGAATCTCCTTTTTGTCCCAGACATGATTGCCCGAGGTCAGGACATCGATGGAACCCTGGTACAGCTCATCCACAATTTCCCGGGTAATTCCAAACCCGGCGGCCGCATTCTCGCAGTTCGCAATAACGAAATCAACTCCGTAGGAGGTGATCATATCGGGAAGAAGCTCCCGGATGGCTCTTCTTCCCGGCTTGCCGACAATATCTCCGATAAAAAGGATTCTCATTCCCATGACCTTCAGCACTGATGCACGGAGGCTGACGATTCGTTCCCGCTGTCAACGGGAAATGGAAATCCGCGAAGCCCGCCCGCCGTTCAGATGCTCATTATTTTGCAAAATCAGACACTCGCGTTTCCCTGATGACCGTCACCTTAATCTGGCCTGGATACGTCAATTCCGATTCAATTTTATGGACAATGTCCTTACAGAGCATAACCGCATCATTGTCGGATATTTTTTCGCTTCCGACAAGAATACGGATTTCTCTCCCGGCTTGAATGGCATAGCATTTTTCAACGCCGCTGAACGAATTGGCGATATTTTCCAATTCCTCCAATCGCTTCACGTAGGTTTCCAGCATTTCCCTCCGGGCCCCCGGTCGTGCGGCCGACAGGGTATCTGCAGCCTGCACCAAAACTCCCAGCAGGGTGTTCGTCCGGCTGTCGTCATGGTGAGCGGCAATGGCCTGAACAATGCGGGGCGATTCGCCAAAACGCTTCGCATAGTCCGCGCCGATGGCCGCATGGGTTCCTTCTATCTTGTGATCCACGGCCTTGCCGATATCATGAAGCAGACCAGCCCGTTTTGCCTCTTTAATGTTCATTTTCAGTTCCGCTGCCATCATGCCGGTCAGATGGGCAACATCAATAGAGTGCTGAAGAACATTTTGAGAAAAACTCGTCCGATATTTCAAGCTTCCAAGAAGATTGATTATTTCGGGATGTATATCGTGCACCCCCACGTCAAAGGAAACCCTCTCCCCCGTTTCTTTGATGATATTGTCAACTTCCAGCCGAACTTTCTTGACGATATCCTCGATTCTTCCCGGATGAATCCTACCGTCTGTAATGAGCCTCTCCAGGGATATCTTCGCCACCTCTCTCCTTATGGGATCAAAGCTGGAAAGCACAACAGCCTCCGGCGTATCATCCACGATCAAATCGATGCCCGTGGCGGCCTCAATGGCCCGGATATTCCGGCCTTCCCTTCCGATAATGCGCCCCTTCATTTCATCGCTTGGAAGATTTACCACCGATACCGTATTTTCAGCAACATAATCACCGGCATATCGCTGCACGGCATACGCGATGATTTCTCGCGACTTCTTGTCCGCATCCCGCTTGGCATCTTCTTCTATTTTCCGGATCAATATGGCGGCATCGCGCTTTGCGGACGCCTCCATGGACTGCGTCAGCAGTTCTTTCGCCTCTTCCGAGGTAATGCCGGCAATCTGCTCCAGCTTGTTCTGCTGTTCCTCGATCAGCCTGTTGAGCTTTTCATGCTTCTCATTAATCTGACTCTCTTTTGAAAGGAGCGCCTTTTCCCTCCCCTCTATACCACTTTCCCTCTGGGAGAGCGTATCGATCCGCTTATCGAGACTTTCCTCCTTTGAGCGAATCCTCCTCTCCAGATTGTCCAGGTCCTGCTTGGTTTCCCTTGTTTCCTTCTCGAAATCCCCTTTCAGTCGAAGAAGATTCTCTTTTGTCTGGAGCACGGCCTCTTTTTTTATGGTTTCAGCTTCTTTTTTCGCTTCGTCAATAATCCTCACGGCCAGATGTTCCGATGACTCCAGCCGTTTTTGAGAAAGCCGGAATTTTAAAAAATAACCGATGGCCAATCCAATGGCAATCAATCCGAATATCGTCAATGCGATTATAGTATTGTTCAACAACACCTTTTACCTCCTCACTTGCCTGTCGAGCATCCAGAAGACATCCTGCCGGGCACCTAAAAGATATTTCTTTTAATATTCATTCACTTACACATGAATGAACGCAGGCAGACTACCTTAAGGACGATTTCTGGTGGTTAAGAGAAACAAAAATCGGATGGCGGGATTTGTTGAGGAGACTTTAGAGATACATCTCTAGCGGAACGTTGCTTATCCAGAAAAAGTAACCCCCGCATATGCCGTGTTAACGCCCCTTTTGAACCGAGGTTCAAAGTGGGTACCTTATTATTTGCTTTAGGCTTCCTGACGCCCGCTGGTCGCGGGACCGGTCAAGCTAGCGCACGGCAAACAAGGGAAGGTTCCCGTTTACTTGGTGTTGGCTCAAAAAGAAGATAGCTAATCACGCACATCGCAGGGGAACTTTTTTATCTTATCTCATCAATGAGGTTTATCAAATTTTGTGCCTGTCTGTCTATTTGACTGAAAATCTCTCCATTGTCCCCATGAAGAAGCTTCATATATTCATCTGCGATATTCAGAGCAACGAGGATGGCTATATTCAACGTGCTGGTGTTCGGAGATTTGTTTTCCAATTCCATCACTTTGTGATTGATATAGTCCATGACGTTCTTGACATGCTCATCCCCTGAATCACTCAAAACGGTAAATTCCTGGCCCAGAATCTTGATGTAATAATCCTTTTTCATGCACAACCTTATCTATATGACAGCCTACTCGTGCACGCTAACATCGGAAAGCAGTTCCAAGAGAGAATCTACCTTTACGCGAATCGCTACTCTTTCCTCATCAAATTCCTTTATCTTAGCGCTCAGCTCTTCCAACTCCACCGTTTTATTTCTCAACGATTCCTCTAATTCAAGATTCCTCTTCTTTAGCAAAGCATGTTCCCGGGCCAGACCTTTTATCTTTTCTTCCAATTCCTTCAGTATTAATAATTCCACAACTCACCCCGTTAATGTTAGCCCCTGCCTGGAGAGTCCCTCCAGGTTTCTTGAAAAATATCCCGGGGCAGTATTTTTTGTATCGCCCTTACAGCTTTGCGGAAGAATCTTTCTCTATCATTACACTCCCGTTAATTTATTTGGCAAAAATATTACAATACACGCCCTAAATGTCAAGGTCTTATTTGAAAGCCTCACGGGTGCGATCCGGCATCTCCAAAGAATCGAAAAAACGTTCGATTTCCCCCAGCACGGAATCCTTGTCGCTCACTGTTGTTGCCTTTGCCCGGAAAGCCGCCCCGCCTCTCAACTTTTTCGTATACCAGAGAAGGTGTTTTCGAAACCGGACAACCGCACCGTCGCCGCCCTCAAAAACGGATTCCATCTCCAAGTGCCTTAAAATCATTTTCTTACGCTCCATGAGAGAGGGTCTGGCATCGCCTGACGCCGCGTCCGGAAGCGAAAGAGCCTCCTTGAAGATCCAGGGGTTGCCCAGCGCCCCCCTCCCAATCATGACCCCGTCACAGCCCGTCGTTACGATCATGTTCCGCGCATCATCACCTGTTTTGACATCCCCGTTTCCGATGACGCTAATGCCGACAGAATTCTTGACCTCCTCAATGATTCGCCAGTCAGCCGATCCGCTGAATCCCTGGGCCGCCGTCCTGGCATGAACAATGACGGCATCCGCTCCCTGTTGCTCTGCTATGTCAGCGATCAGAACAGCGTTTATATTTTGACTGCTCCAGCCGGAACGAATCTTGACGGTTAAGGGCTTTCGAGTCGCCCTTCTCACCGCCCAGAGGATCCGCTCAACCCGATCGGGATCTTTCAGCAGGGCGGCGCCGGCGCCATTTTTGACCACCTTTTTGACCGGGCAGCCCATATTGATGTCAATGAGGTCCGCCCCCTGCTCGTCAGCAATCTGCACGGCCTCGGCCAGGATGGCCGGATCACTTCCAAAGATCTGAACCCCCAACGGCCTGTCCTCGTCGTGGAAGACCAGATACCGGCGGCTTTTGTCATTCCCGCAAACAAGGCCGTTGGCGCTGATCATCTCCGTATAGGCCAGGCCACACCCCGCTTCCCGCATCATCATCCGGAAAGGCGCATTGGAAATTCCGGCCAGGGGAGCCAAAATCATATTATTCTGTATCTTTAGAGAACCCAGGGAAAGGCTGTGCACGACCTGCCCTGCATCGATTTTATTCATAGAATCCGAATATCTTATGGCTCTTTTCCCCGGGAGATTCCCGCCATGTGATCTTCGGCCCGCCGAAGGTCCTCAGGGGTGTTGATGCCCAGGATTTCTTGAACATTCTCCACCTTCACCGCCCTGACGGGAAGGTTTCTCCTGCAGGCGATTTCAATAATATCGGTTAAATAGTATTCCTTCTGGGCATTGTCATCTTTTATTTCCCCCACCGCCTGCAGCAGGAATGAACTTTCAACGCAATAGATCCCTGAATTGAATTCCTTGATCTTCTTTTCCTCTTCAGATGCATCCTTCTCTTCTACAATCTTCAGAACGTCTCCCCCGGACGTTTTCACAATGCGTCCATAGCCGAAGGGGTCATCCAGCATGGCGGTAAGAACGGTGACAACGGATTGTTCCCTGGCATGAGACTCAAGAAGGTGGCTTACCGTCTCCGCGGAAAGAAGAGGAACGTCTCCACAGAGAATCAGAATGTCGCCGGAGAAATCTTCAAGGGGCCCCCGGGCCTGCATCACGGCATGCCCGGTCCCCAGCTGTTTACGCTGCTCCACAAAGATCAGGTCCTCGTCCCTGAAATTTGCCTTGACAACATCCGCCTGGTGGCCGACAACGATGATGATTTTTTCCGCCAGGGCGTTCCTGGCAATCTCAATCGAGAAGGACAGCATGGGCCGCCCATGAACGCAATGCAGCACTTTAGCCTTCTCGGATTTCATGCGAGTCCCCTTGCCTGCGGCAAGAATGATCACTCCGAGACGGTTATTCCTGATCTGGCCATTGGATGTATTCATACGGTTCTCTTTCGTTAGAATATGGTTTTCATTAAAGATGACGAACCATTCCGGCAGGATCTGCATCTATCAATTTGCATGCCCTCTGTCAAGCGAAGCCGGAAGAAGTCTGGCAGCAAATCCGCCGCCTTCAGATTTGATTGACTCCGGATGGTTTTTTCGCTATTTATGCCTGCCGCCTGAAATTTGAGGGAAGGCGATGCAGGAGGTCGAATAAATGAAGAATATCCTGTTGATAGGCAATGGGGCAAGAGAACATGTCCTTGCGGAGGCGATTGCGCGGTCTCTCCAAGCTCCTCGGCTCTTTTCCTACATGAAAACGAATAATCCTGGAATCTCCTCCTTTTCAGAACAGATTCAGCTGGGCAGATATGACGATCTTGAGGCCATCGGGGAATTTGCAAAGGCCTGTGCCGCCGATCTTGCCGTCATCGGACCCGAAGACCCGTTAAACGAAGGGGTGGTCGATTACCTGGCCTCACGGGGAATTTCCTGTGTCGGCCCCCGGAAAAGCCTGGCCCGGCTGGAGACATCGAAGTCCTTCACCCGGAATCTCCTCGAGAAGTACAATGTTCCGGGAAACATCACCTTTAAAGCCTTCTCGTCCATGGAAGGCATGGAAGCCTTTCTCGAGAAGCTGGACGGAATCGTTCTCAAACCCGATGGATTGACCGGCGGCAAAGGGGTCCTCGTACAGGGGGAACATTTCGAATCTCGAAGCGAGGCTCTGAAGGCCTGCAGGGAAATCCTCAAAACCCATCCGTCAGTAACCATCGAAGAAAAGCTGGAGGGGGAGGAATTTTCTCTCCAGTGCCTCTGCGACGGAAAAACCGTCGTGGCTACGCCACCGGTCCAGGACCACAAGCGTCGCTTTGTCGATGACCAGGGCCCCAACACGGGCGGGATGGGATCCTATTCCTTTGAAAATCACCTTCTGCCTTTTCTATCGGAAAAGGATATCGCGGCGGGATTGTCCATTACCCAGTCCGTAGCCGAAGCCCTTTACCGGGAAACCGGCTGTTACTATAAGGGTGTGATGTACGGGGGATTCATGATTACCCGATCCGGGGTGAAACTTCTCGAATACAACGCCCGGTTCGGCGATCCTGAAGCCATGAATATCCTGCCGCTTTTAAAAACAGACTTTCTCGATCTCTGCACGGCCATCACCGAGGGGACGCTGGGGAGCCTTCCTATCGAATTTGAAAAGAAAGCCACCGTGTGCAAGTACATTGTCCCCAAGGCTTACGGTCTGCCTGCAGATGACGGCGATGCAGGCTCCACCTCCTCCCGGATAGAGATCGGAGATGTGGGGGCAGCCCGCTTGTACTATTCCTCCGTCGATCAGAAGGCAGATGGGCTTTATATGACCTCTTCACGGGCAATTGGTGTCGTCGGGATTGCCGATCGCATCGATGCAGCGGAAACAATTGCGGAAAAAGCTGTAACAGCCATAAAAGGCCCTGTGGACCATCGCCCGGATATCGGAACCTGGCCTCTTCTTGAAAAGAGAATCCGCCATATGGAGGATATGAAGAGGAAAACATAAAGAAGGAGAAAAATGATGAATTTTAATCAAATAAAGCGGGTCCTTATCAGTGTGACTGACAAGGCGGGGATTGTTGAATTTGCCAGAGGTCTGGTCAGCTACGGGGTGGAGATCCTCTCAACGGGCGGAACGGCGGCACAGCTGAGACAAAGCGGCCTGTCCGTCCGGGATGTTTCCGACTATACGGGCTTTCCTGAAATGATGGACGGAAGGCTCAAAACGCTCCATCCCAAAATCCATGGGGGACTTCTGGCGCTCAGGGATCAGGAAAGCCATCAGGAGGCTGCCAAAAGCCATGGAATTGACATGATCGACATGGTGGTCATCAATCTATACCGCTTTGAAGACACGGTGTCCCGAGAAGGGTGCTCCCTTGAAGAAGCCATCGAGAACATTGACATTGGTGGCCCGACGATGCTCAGGGCCGCCGCGAAAAATTACCGCTTTGTCAGTGTTGTGACGGACCCGTCGGATTACGACCGGATCCTTGAAGAGATGAAGGGGCATGACGGACGGATCTCCGAGGCGACCAATTTCGACCTGTCTGTAAAAACCTTCCAGCTGACGGCCAGATACGATGCAGCCATTTCCAACTACCTGGGGAAGCTGACGCCTTACGGCAGCGCGCCCAAGGAATTTCCCGACACCATGACGGTGCAGTTCGAGAAAGCCCAGGACCTTCGCTATGGTGAAAATCCCCATCAGCGGGCCATCTTCTATCGGGAGCATCGTCCTTTTCCGGCCTCGATCGCCAATGCCCGCCAGCTTCATGGAAAGGAGTTGTCCTATAACAACATCATGGACAGTGATGCGGCATGGAACATGGTTTCCGATTTCTCCCTGCCCGCCGCCGTGATCATGAAGCACGCCAACCCCTGCGGAGCGGCCACCACGTCGAAAGATCTCGCCGACGCCTATCAGAAAGCCATGGCAACGGATCCCATCTCCGCCTTCGGCGGCATTGTGGCCCTCAATCGAACGGTTGACAGCGCAACAGCGGAGGAGATCCTCAAGACGTTTCTGGAAGTCGTTATTGCACCCGGCTTTGACGAGAATGCCCTGGATCTATTAAAGGCGAAACAGAACTTGAGGATGCTGCAAATCCCCAGCGAATTCACGGCAGGATCTTTGGGATACGATTTTCGGCGGGTCGTCGGCGGCCTGCTCGTTCAGGAAAGGGACCGCGATCCCTTCGATGTCCGGAAAGCCAGGGTCGTCACCAGGCGGACCCCGACGGAGGAAGAATACCAGGCGCTGGATTTTGCCTGGAGGGTCGTCAAGCATGTCAAATCCAACGCCATCGTTTTTACGACCAAGGATCAGCTGGTCGGAGTCGGCGCCGGGCAGATGAGCCGTGTGGATTCCGTCAAAATTGCCATGATGAAGGCCATGCTGCCGACGAAAGGATGCGTGCTCGGCTCCGACGCCTTCTTCCCCTTCCGTGACGGAGTAGACATGGCCGCAGAAGCCGGCATCACGGCCATCATTCAACCCGGCGGCTCCATGCGGGATGAGGAGGCCATTCAGGCTGCCGATGAGCACGGAATGGCCATGATCTTTACCGGTACCCGCCATTTCAAGCACTGATAGGCGGTCCGCGCGGATTCTCATGCGGCAGGCAGTCCTGAAATGTTCCGCCTGCCGCATGACTCTTCTTTCACCTTCTTGATTCTCTCTGTTATCGGCTGTATACTACAGCCCGTATTTTCGCTTTGATCCGTTTTTCACCCCATTTATTCCGGAGCAGGAGAACCCTTTAATGAACAAGAGCAACGATATTGTCAGCGTCGTGATGGGCAGCGATTCCGATTATCCCGTCATGGAAGAAGCGGTTAAAATTCTCGATGCATTTTCCATCGCCAATGAGGTATTTCTAACCTCGGCGCACCGCTCCCCGACGAGAACATCCGATTTCGCCCGGAAGGCGGCCCAGCGAAACGTCAAGGCCATCATTGTCGGGGCAGGCGCCGCAGCACATCTGGCCGGTGTCATCGCCTCGCAGACCCCCCTGCCTGTCATCGGGGTGCCCATCGATGCAACGGCACTTCACGGCCTGGATGCCCTGCTGTCCACGGTGCAGATGCCGGGTGGCGTCCCCGTTGCAACCATGGCCGTCGGAAAAGCAGGGGCAAAGAACGCCGCACTGCTTGCTGTCCGAATTCTATCGCTCAATGATGAAGAGCTCCGGCAGAGGCTTCTCACTTATATCGACACGATGTCCCAGGAAGTTGAAAAGAGGCAGGAAGACCTTCTTCAAAAAATCCGCGCATGAGTTCAACACCGGTGATAACGATCGATCCAGGGAATCCTGACCCCTCCCTGATTCAAGAAGCCGCCGGACTTCTGAGGCAGGGACGGATTCTGGCCTATCCCACGGAAACCTTTTATGGCCTGGGAGCAGACGCAGGAAATGAAGCCGCCATTGAAAAACTTTTCGGCATCAAGGGCAGGAGTTTCAGCAATCCGATTCCGATTCTCATGGGAGCAGAAGACGAACTGGACAGCCTGGTAGAGGAGGTCCCGGAAACAGCGCGAAGGCTCATGGGCGCATTCTGGCCCGGCCCCCTGACGCTGGTGTTTCGGGCGGCTCCATCCCTGTCCCCGCGGCTGACGGCACACACCGGACTGATCGGCATTCGGATATCCAGCCATCCCATCGCCCGGAGTCTGGCCCAGGCCCTTGGAGCGCCCCTGACAACCACGAGCGCCAATTTGTCCGGAGGGAAGGAGTGCGTGACCGCTCAGGAGGTCGCCCGGACAATCGGCTCACTTCTCGACGGCATCGTTGACGGGGGCAGAACCCCCGGGCTGGCAGGATCCACGGTTGTCAACGTGACTGAAGATCCACCGCAGCTCCTTCGAGTCGGCATGATTCCGGAAGGTGAAATCACCAAAGTCCTGAGGGGACGCGCTCTGAAGTAACCCCTTTGGAGCTGTGACATACCGGTTATTTCGTTTTTGAAAACATTGAAGAGTATTCAGATTTCAGGGAGGTTGCCGTGCCATCCGGAAAAACCACGCCATCGGAAACGTACAGCCCGCTCTATTTTCTTGCTTCACTCGGTACGGGCGGACTGACGGTCACATTCTTCATGTGGCTGATGCACTGGACCCCGCATCCCGGCCGCACAGTGCCTGTATTCGAGGATCTGGTCGCCCTTTTTTCCGCCGGCGAGACCGCTGCTCGGGCGGTGATCATCGCGGCGGTTACCGGTATCGCCTTTTATGCCTTCCTCAATCTCAAGTATCTGATCTGGAACCTGATCCGCTTTCAAACCTGGAAAAAGTCCGAGGCTTATGGCAGACTCCGCAGCTCCAACGCGGAAACCCAACTGCTGGCTATGCCGCTGGCCCTCGCAATGAGCGTCAACGTCATCTTCATCCTTGGGATGGTCTTTGTCCCCGGACTCTGGAGCGTGGTGGAGTATCTCTTCCCCCTGGCAATCGCCGCCTTCCTTATGATCGGACTGATGGCCTTCCGCATGCTGGGAGCATTCTTCGGTCGGGTGCTGACGGTTGGCGGATTCAGCTGCGCGGTCAACAACTCCTTTGCCCAGGCACTTCCAGCCTTTGCCCTGGCCATGATCGGCGTGGGGCTGGCCGCACCTGCCGGGATGTCAGCTACCCCTCTGGTGGCTGGTCTCGGGCTGGTCCTTTCAACCTTTTTCCTGATCGCTACGCTCCTCATCGGAGGCATCGCACTGGTTCTGGGCATCCGCTCGATGATGGAAAACGGCGCCAATATTGAAACCGCACCGACACTGTCGGTATTCATCCCCCTGCTGACGATTATCGGCATCCTGTCTCTGCGCCAGAGCCACGGACTCGGCGAGCATTTTGAACTGGCCAGCGGCGGCGGCAACCGATTGATGATGCTTTCACAGTTTCTTTCAGCCCAGTTACTCTTTGCGCTGCTGACAGGAGCGGTTCTGAGGCGCCTTGGCTATGCAGGGAAGTTTATTTTCGGAAGGGAAACATCGGTAGGCTCCTACGCCCTGGTCTGCCCTGGGGTGGCACTGGCGGTGATGACCCATTTCTGGCTCAACCGGGGCATGGTGGATGCCGGGCTGATCGCCAAGTTTTCCACGGGCTACTGGGTCATCTCAGCCTTGGCCGTGGCAATCCAGCTCGGAACGATGGGGCTGGTCCATATCCTGAACCGCAAGCACTTCTGAGGATTCCAGGCAAGGAAGACTGCCTCATGCCGTCGACCGCCCCAACGCACCGGCACCGAAGGCTGGTCGACGGACATGAGCTGGAATGGCTAATCTTTTTCCATGGAGGTTTTCCAGACCTCCCAGACCTTGCCGACGAGGTCCGGACCGGGCTTGAGCGTGATCTTGCCGGGCTTCCAGCCTGACGGAGTCGCCTCCGCCCCCTCCGTTGCCCGGACATGTTGAAAGGCCTGGATCTGGCGGAGGTTTTCCGCTACCAGGCGCCCAACAGGAGGCGTGAGCACTTCATAGGCCTGAATCACGCCATCGGGATCAATGATAAACCGGCCCCGGTTTTCAACTCCAGCCTCCTCGTCGTAAACACCGTATGCCATTCCCAACTTTCCACCTCCATCGGAAAGCATGGGGAAAGGAACACCACCGGGAACCATTTTCGCCAGCTCGTAGTCGTTCCACATCTTGTGGACAAAGACGCTGTCGACACTGATGGAAAAGACCTCGGCTCCAAGCTTTTGAAATTCCGCATAATGATCGGCGACCGCCGAAATTTCGGTCGCTCAAACGAATGTAAAGTCTCCCGGATAGAAGCAGAGGACCACCCACTTGCCAAGAGAATCTGAAAGTTTTACCGAAGTAAACTCCCCCTTGTGATACGCGGGGGCAACGAAATCCGGCGCCGGTCTTCCTACCTGAATCATCTTCTTCACCTCCTGGGACGGCTGCGCCCCCTTTGTCTCCGCTACTGTTTCCTTAGACTGTCCGACCAACCCGCCCGTGGGGCGGGCGCATCCTACTTTGGCCTTTTCCGCCATCTCAAACCTCCTTTCTCCAATGGTGATCTCCCCTATCTCCATCTCATGAACCGCTCAAAAACACTCCTTGCTTCACATTTTTCGGCTTTGGCGGTCGCAACGCATCAGAGAACGTGGGGTAGAAAGGATCCCCCTTTGACACAACAAGGCGGGCTCCTGGGTTAACCGCTTTATTCAGGATGGAATACCTGCCCGTTTTCCATTCAATTCGGGAATAGAATAATCCAGGGGATCCTGCCTGTCAAAGCAAATAACGACGCTCAGCCGGGGCCCCCTGTTACAGAAGGCGCCGGACCAGGGATTTGCAGAGCGTCCATGCCGGCAGTGCGGCGGTCTGACATGAAAAAACTTGGATGGATCCTTAAATTAAAGCAGAAAAATAAATTGAATATCTGATTAAATATTGAAATATGATTCTTTTGACCATTAAGTACTTATAATCTTTAAGATCTGCATGATAATAATCCTGAACGATGCCTGTGCCCCGGCCATTGTGATGCCTGCGATTTCCATTGAGGCGTCTTGATGGCCATAAAAAATGCTTGACGTGAAAACTGAAAAAGAGATAGAAAGAAAATCAAATTTTAAATTAAAAATTTATTTTCATAAGAAAGCGCTTCAGCAGCCGTTTTTTTTAGAATCATCAAAAATAAAGTGTGTTCAGTCACCGGAATCTTTTCCGGCTGGATCAGCACCGTGGCCGCTGGGAAAAAAAAGGGCCTCAGCAGTTAAACGGAACCTGCCAACCATCGGGATCCCTTCCGTTTGATTATAGTTGACAATATCTGAAGTTTCTAGGAGGAAAGTTTCATGGGTCTTAAGACAAAGGAAGAGTACATTGAATCGCTGCGGGCTCTCAAACCCACGGTCTATATGTTTGGAGAAAAGATCACCAACGTCGTCGACAATCCCCGGATCCGCGCCGGCATCGAAGCCACGGGCGCGACCTATGAGCTGGCCAGCATGCCGGAAAATAAGGATCTTTTCGTTACGATCAGCCCCTTGATCAACGAACCGGTAAGCCGTTTCACCCTGCCGCCGGCCAGCATAACGGATCTCGTAGCGCGGGTGAAGATCAACCGCAAAGTGGCCAATTACGTGGGAACCTGCCATCAGAGGTGCACCGGCCTGGACTGTCTGTCCACCCTGGCCATTGTCACCTATGACATCGACAAGAAATACGGCACCCACTACAATGAAAACTTTTTGGAATTCCTCAAGCACATGCAGAAAAACGACCTCACGGGAAACGCTGGAGTCACCGACGTAAAGGGCGACCGCTCGCTGGCGCCCCACGAGCAGGTGGACAAGGATATGTTTCTCCGCATCGTGGAAAAGAGGGAAGACGGGATCGTGGTCCGGGGTGCCAAGTCCCACCAGACGGGCTCTCTTTCCTCCCATGAAATCATCGTGCTGCCCACCCGTGCCATGGGCAAGAACGACGGAGACTACGCCGTCGCCTTCGCGATTCCCGCCGACAGCCCGGGGCTCATCCATGTGGTCGGCCGCTCCAGCCTCGACAAGAGAGAGCTTGACGGCTATGACTGCGGAAACATGTATTATTCCAAGTACTGCCCCACCCTGATCTTCAACGATGTTTTCGTTCCCTGGAACCGTGTTTTTATGTGCGGCGAAACGGAATTCGCAGTGGACATGGTGGTCAAGTTTTCCTCGTTCCACCGCCAGAGCCACGGTGGCTGCAAATCCGGAAAGATCGACTGCATGACCGGCGCCGCCCTCACCATGATGGACTACAACGGCACTGCAAAGTTGAGCCATCTCAAACAGAAGGTCATCGATATGATCCACAGGGCGGAGACGCTGTACGGCTGCTGCCTGGCATCGTCTTATGAAGGAAAACAGCAGCCATCGGGAAACTACTTCATTGATACAGTCCTGGCCAACGCCTCCAAGATCCATGAGGGTAAAGAGATGGCCGAGGCAACGAGGCTCATGATAGACATCGCCGGTGGTTTCGTTGCAGATCTTCCCTCCGACAGGGATTTCGAGAATCCGGAAATCGGTGGGCTCCTGAAGAAATATCTCAAGGGCGTTGACAGTGTCCCCGTGGAAAATCGCATCAGGATGTTCCGCCTGGTGGAAAAGATGGCCCTGGAAAGCGCCGACACCATCTCCGACATCCATGGCGGCGGATCTGCCGAAGCGCATCGGGTGACCATTTTCCGTGAGACAGACACCGAAAGCAAGAAGAAGGCCGCGAAGCGGTTAGCTGGAATTAAAGACTGATTACTTCTCCATCACTGAAGGCAAGGAAGGCCGGTTCTGCAGCTCACGGATGTGAAAAGCGGCCGGCCTTCTTTTTTTGATTTTATCCTCTTGTCCTCGTTGAAAGACTGAACGTTTTCTGATATGAGCTTCGCGTACGTTTCGGATCAGACGTATCTGGCCGGGATGTATAAAAATCCTTGAAAGCAACAACTCTCAGAGGAACATTCGAATTGACATGACCAATTTCTACGATGTGATCGTCATCGGCGCAGGGGTGGTGGGCAATGCCATCGCCCGGGAACTTTCCCGATTCGATATCAAGACGGCAGTGCTTGAACAAGAGCTTGATGTAGGAGGCGGGACCAGTTCCCGGAACAGCGGCGTGGTCCACTCCGGCATCCACTACAAACCCGGCACGCTTCGGGCGGAGCTCGATGTCCGGGGCAATGCCATGATGGGAGCCCTCTGCAAAGACCTCAAAGTCAAGATCCAGTATATCGGAAAACTCACGGTGGCTCAGGAGCAGGCGGATATAAAAACGCTCCATTCCCTCAAGGAGCAGGGAGAGGCCAACGGCGTTCCCGGTCTGTCCATTCTGAACAGGGGACAGATGGAGAAGCTGCAGCCAGGCATCGGAGGCATCATGGCCCTCCATTCTCCGAGCACAGGCATCATCTGTCCCTACGGCCTCACCATCGCCCTGGCTGAAAACGCTTACACCAACGGGGTTTCCTATCATCTCGGACAGCAGGTGACGGCGATCAGCAGGACGGCAGAAGGATTTGACATCTCCACCCGCCAAGGAGAACGCTTCAGGAGCAGGGTCCTGATCAATTCCGCCGGCCTCTACTCCGATGCGATCTGCCGGATGCTGGGAATCGACGAATACAGGATCTACCCCTGCCGCGGGGAATACCTCATCCTGGACAAGCGGCTGGCCGGATCCCTGTCGCTGCTTGTCTATCCGGCTCCCCACAAGGGAGGCGCCGGACTCGGCATCCACCTGACGAACACCGTGGACGGCAATATCCTCATCGGTCCCAGCAACGAATACGTCGATGAAGCGGACGATTACGCCTCTACGGCGGAGATCATGAACCTCCTCAAGAAAGAGGGGCACGAACTCCTGCCAGGGATTTCAGCAGCGGATTTCATCCGCAATTTCTCCGGCTTGAGGGCCAAGCAGGCCCCGCCCAGCGAAGGTGGGTTCCGGGACTTTGTCATCGAGAGCCGCAAAGACATCCCCGGTTTCATCAATCTCGTGGGCATCGAAAGTCCCGGCCTGACCTCCGCGCCGGCCATCGGCCTGATGGTCCGGAATCTGGTGGAGGAACTTCTGCCCCTTCCGCTGAAGGACTCCTTTATTGCCGAACGGGAGGGCCGGGCAGGATTCTTTTTCGAGCTGTCCCCGGAAGAAAAGGCGGATCTCGTAGCCCAGGACCCCGATTACGGGGAGGTCGTCTGCCGCTGCGAACAGATCACCCGCAAAGAGGTCCTGGACGCCATCCAGAACCCCCTGGGCGTCCGCACGATCAACGGGCTGAAATACCGCTCCCGGGCCATGATGGGCCGCTGCCAGGGCGGGTTCTGCCTGCCCAGGATCGTTGCGATCCTGGAAAAGGAATTCGGGTACAGGCCCGAAGACTATTTATTACAGCACGCTGCTTCCCCGCTTTTTGCCGGTCGAGTGCGATAGGAAAGACAAGACGATGCAAACTCTAAAACGCGATCTGGTGGTTATCGGAGGAGGACCGGCCGGTTTGTCGGCGGCGGTGTCCGCCCGTCAGAACGGCTGCGACAATGTCCTCCTTCTCGAAAGGGACCGAATCCTCGGAGGGATCCTCAATCAGTGCATCCATGACGGATTTGGACTGCACCGCTTCGGCGAAGCACTCACCGGGCCGGAATACGCCCAGCGCTACATCGACGAATACGAAAAGATGAAGGGCGAAGTGATGCTGGGAACCATTGTCCTCAACATGGACGCCGAGCGGAACCTTTTCGTCAGCTCCCGGAACGGCTTCACAAAGATTGAAGCCCGGGCGGTGATCCTGGCCATGGGCTGCCGGGAACGCACAGCCGGGGCGATTTCCCTTCCCGGCACGCGCCCCTCGGGGATCTACACGGCGGGAGCGGCCCAGAACTTCATCAACCTGCAGAATATCATGGTCGGTAAGCGGGTGGTCATCATGGGCTCAGGGGATATCGGCCTGATCATGGCCCGCCGGATGACCCTGGAAGGGGCCAGGGTGGAGGGCGTCTTCGAGCTTCTCCCCTACTCCAGCGGGTTGCCCCGCAACATTCAGCAGTGCCTGAACGACTATGGGATTCCCCTTCACCTCGCCACATCCGTCGTCCAGATTCATGGGAAAGAGCGCTTGACGGGGGTGACCGTGGCCCGCATGGACGGAAGTTTCAAACCGATTCCGGGAACGGAGTGGTTCGTCCCCTGCGACACCCTGCTGCTTTCGGTGGGCCTCATTCCGGAAAACGAGCTTTCCCGGAACGCCTCCATTGCCATCGAGCCGCGGACCAGCGGCGCTTCCGTGGACGATACCCTGATGACCAGCATTCCCGGCGTTTTCTCCTGCGGAAATGTTCTTCATGTCCATGACCTGGCGGACTGGGTTTCGGAGGAGTCCGCCCTGGCCGGGCAGTTTGCCGTTCAATACCTCAACGGGGAGATTTCCCCGCCCCAAAAATCCATTCCGATTCTGGCCGGAGAAGGGGTTCGCTATGTCCTCCCGCAGAGCGTCAGCGGCCGGCGGGACGTGACCCTTTCCCTCCGGGTGGCATCTCCCTCCCGGAATCGCGTCGTCAAGGTAAACGATGGCGAAAGGCTGGTGGCAAACAAGAAAATGCTGAGGCTTCACCCTGCGGAAATGATCCACATCAAGGTCAAGGCGGAGAAGATTTCCGAAGCCGGCAGACTGGAGGTGTCCGTGGCATGATCAAAAAAGAACTGACCTGCGTCCTGTGCCCGAACGGCTGCCCGCTGGAGATTACCCTGGAGGATGGGCCGACGCCCGTGATCAAGGAGGTTGTCGGCTATCACTGCAAGAGGGGTCCGGAATGGGCGGAGCAGGAACTCATCAACCCCATGAGAACCATTGCCAGCAGTATCCTGGTGGAAGGCGGAGACTTTCCCCTGGTCAGCGTTCGAACCGATTCCGCCATCCCGCTGGCCAGCATCGCCAAGGTCATGGAGGCCATCAAGGCAGTCCGTTTAAAGGCGCCGGTGCGTATCGGAGACATCCTCATTTCAAAACCGGCGGATACATCCTGCAACATCATCGCCACCCGCCATGTGCGGACCGCTTCATAGTTCCAGTCCCGCCTCGTAGGAACTAACGGGCGGGGTGATGGCGGCGCAGACCTGCGAACGCAGCGGGGCAGATGGCGCAACCCGGTTGGCGTGCGTTCCGGGACGAACAAAAAACGGGGGCCAATGACTGAAATCCGTCACCGGCCCCCGCTCTTACAGGCTCAACAACTGTCTTATTTCGGCAGCTTCTCTCCTCCCACGGTTGAAACCCTCGCCGTCGCTACCCCCGGGGGTTCATGGGGGAAGATGATCATGAAGGGAATCTGCCCCTTCGGCTCCACCCGGATATTCTGGGAGTCACTGCCCATCGGAAGGTCCAGCTCCTTCTGCAGGGCTTCCTCGGACAAGGCCGCCAATTCATCATCGCTGAGCAGATTGCCGCTGTATGCCAGCCGCTCCGTGATGATCACTCCGTTGCCGTCATAAAGCTCTCCCTTGACCTGTATCCGCGTGACCGGGTAGCTCGATGCATTCAGCGCCACCCCCTCTATGACCCGCAGCTGACCCGCCGTCACGTTGTCGACGAACCGCTGCCGGACATTTTGAAGCTTGATCTGATTCAAATGAAATTCAGCCGGGCTCGTCTCCGTTCCCACCAGGTTTCCGAGGGCGGGAACCATTGAGGACAGGTTGGAGATCAGACGCTCGCTCATTCCCGGGGAAAGCCACACATACACGCCCCCAAAAAGAAGATTGATGAAAATGATCAGGACAATGATCCGCCAGGGTCTCCAGAAACCCCGTTTGACCGGCGGCGTCGCCACAGGGCCCTCCGTCTCCAGCTCCACCTGCTCGAATTCCTTGTATCCTGTAACTTCCGATTTCAGGATCTCCTGAACGTCTTCCGCCTCCACGACCCCTTGCTGGCCGCTCTCTTTTTCGATCGTGACGAGGGCCTCCGGCTGATGATGTTCCTCAAAGGTTTTCTTCGTCTCTTCGATCTTGGCCAGAATGGTATCAAGCTCTTCCTTGTTCGCGCTGATTTCGAGGGTTTTGTCAAAATCGGCGGGGCCCGTGTCCGCTTCGGGAGGCGCGGCGCCGGTCTCCGTCAAGGCGGCAGGTTCTTCACTGCGCGTCATCCTGACAGGATTCTCCTGAAAAAAGACCTCCTGGCAACGGCTGCAGCGGACCCACACACCGTCACCCTCCATCAGAGACTCATCAAAGCGGAACCGGGTAGAACATTTAATACACTGGATAATCATAGTTATTCCCCTTCAAGGATTCCGGATTAAAGACCTTACAGTTCGTCAACACGATACACATCCGGCAGAAATCGACCTTTTTCGTTGAAATCGAGGCCATATCCTATTACAAAGGCATCGTCCACAGTAAATCCGACATAGTCAGCCTCAAAAGGAACCTTGCGCCGCCCCCGCTTATCGAGAAATGCACAAACCTTCAGGGAGCGGGGATTCCGTTCCAGGAACCAGTCCACGAGAAATTTCAAGGTCAGTCCCGTATCCACAATATCCTCGACAATCAGGATATCCCTCCCCTTGATGGAGGTTTCAATATCCTTCGTCATGACCACCTTGCCGGAACTCGACGCCCCTGAACCATAGCTGGCCAGCCTTGCAAAATCAACCCGGCAGGGAATGCGCAGCGCCCGGATCAGGTCGGCCATAAAAATAAAAGCCCCCTTGAGAACGCCGACAACAATGAGTTCGCTGTTGGCGTAATCCCGTGATATCTGTTCGCCCAGTTCCCCGACGCGCCGGTCAATGGCATCCTTCGAGATCAGGATCTGTTTATTCATGGTTTCCATAATTACAATAGAGCTCTCAAGCAAAAATCATATCACTCAGGAATCAGCCCACTCCTTTTTATTCTGTCCGCAGGAAGACGGCGCAACGGAATGTCAGCGCGAGGCGGAATAAGCCTCGACGAAGGCATCGATGTGTCCTTGAAGAATCTTCTCGGCGGCCAGAAGTTCGTCCCTGCCTGTAAAACGGGAGGAAAGGCTCAGAAGGATGGAATCGAAGCGTGACGTTTTGCATCCCAGGGCTTCATAATCTATGCGATCAATCCTGTACTCGGATCCGTCAAAAAAATACTTTCCCAGCCGGTTCACCGCCGGATCGCTGTACGGCCAGGCCAGCTTCAGCTCGAAAAACTCCCGAACGATCTTCCGCAGGGGTTCCGATTTCATTTTTTCCGGGTGGGGCGTCTCCAGGAGACGGTCACCGACCATGCGGAAGTAGGATTTTACAAGATCGATATCCGTCACGCACAGTCCGTAGAGATACCAGTCGTCCAGGACGAAAATCAGCGCCAGTTTTTCCTCTTTCGTCAGATACGTGTAACTGGGGCAGAAATGGCCGTCACAGAGCTCCCGGCCGTAGAATGAAACGCCCCGAAGATCCACGCCGCCGTTCTGAAGGGGGTGAAGAAGGCAACCGACCCGCTTCTCTCCGGGATCAAGAAAACCAAGGTATTCACAGCAGTAAATCACCTCATAGCGGCGGGCCTGATCTTCCGAGCTGCGGACCAGGTTCGAATAGTGATCCAGATCGCCCGGACTTTTCACGATCTCGGGAAAAAGCGCGGTTCGCCAGCGCAACCGGCAAATCAACGATTCTCGGCCGCTTTCGGCATAATTGTACAATCCGCAGCAGGCGCCGCAGGACTTGCAGGAATCCGGCTGACAAAGATGAACAAAGGTGTTGTCTGGGTTCGAATTTTCGGCTTCCATGGATGAAAAGGGACTATAAGAGGAATGGATTTGCAGGTCAAGCATAAAGATGATAAGGAGTCAGCTCTCGAAAAGAACGGAAAAGATGAATTCCAGTATTTTCGAAACAGGAAACGTAAGGACACCATCAACCATGAAACGACAAATTGAAGAAATCAACCTGCCCAACGGACTGACCATGCACATCTGGGATGCCTCGCGGGTCATTGCGGCTGATACGACGAGCGTCATCCTGATCGTGACGATCCAGATGGAGCTGAAGGCAGACTATTTTCTGGAATCGGACCATTACAGACTGACGACCTCCGTCTTCGGAAAGGAAATGCCGTACGAATACAGAAAGGAACGGACCTTCGTCAAGACGCGGGACGCCGGGACCGTATTCCAGGAGCTCCTGGAAACCTTCAAGGCCGATGCCCTGTCCTATCTCTCCCGGGCCACCTTTCCGGAACAGTTCGCCCGTTCAAAACACAGGGAAATTCTCAATAATCCCTATCGGTACCGGGAATACCTTGAAAAGGGAATCTGAAGGGAGCATCGAGAATTGTCAATAAACCAGGAAGAGCTTCTTGCCTTGGTTTCCAAACCGAGCCGTTATCTCGGGGGAGAAGTCAATTCCATCCGAAAGGATCCGGGCTCCTGCTCCGTCCGCATCGCGCTGGCCTTTCCCGACACTTACGAGGTCGGCATGTCCCATCTGGGCCTTCAGATTCTCTACGCAATCCTAAACGGTTACCCCGATGTGGCCGCCGAACGATGCTACGCCCCCTGGCCGGACATGGAAAAAGTGCTGCGCACCCACGGGCTTGCGCTGACGACGCTGGAATCCCGAACGCCCCTGTCGGCGTTCGATCTGGTCGGATTCTCACTTCAATATGAATTGTCCTATACCAATGTCCTCAATATGCTGGAGCTCGGCGGCATTCCCCTGCGGTGTTCCGAGCGCTCTCAGGACGCCCCCCTCGTTATCGCCGGCGGACCCTGCACATTCAATCCCGCCCCGATGGCACCTTTCATTGACGCTTTCGTGATCGGCGAAGGCGAGGAGGTGATCTCCGAAATCGCCGCAGCCCTGAGACAGGCAAAGGCCGGGAAATATGACCGGAACCGACGGCTGGAGCAGCTCGCGTCCATTCCCGGCATTTATGTTCCCACACATGTTTCAGGCCGGAGGATCCGCAAACGGATCGTGTCCGATCTCGATTCATGGCGGATGCCGTCAGCTCCCGTGGTCCCTTTGATGAAAACCATTCATGACCGCATCACCCTGGAAATCGCCAGGGGATGCACCAGGGGATGCCGGTTCTGCCAGGCCGGAATGGTCTGGAGGCCCGTCCGGGAGAGGAATCTGCACACCCTGGAGATTTCAGCAGAGGAGCAGCTCGCCTCCACGGGCTATGACGAACTGTCCCTTCTGTCTCTCAGCTCCGGCGATTACAGCAGGATCGAGGATCTGCTGATCCGGCTCATGAACCGGTATTACGACCGCCGGATTGCCCTGTCCCTCCCCTCTCTCCGATCGGAAACCCTCACGCGGACGCTCATCGAAGGCATCCGCAAGGTGCGCAAGACGAGTTTCACCCTGGCTCCGGAGGCGGGAACCCAGCGCCTGCGGAACGTTATCAACAAGGGCAATACGGAAGAGGACCTCCTGGCCACGACGGCCCAGGTTTTTGACGCCGGCTGGAAGGCTGTGAAGCTGTATTTCATGATCGGCCTCCCGTCTGAACGGGAAGAGGATCTGGACAGCATCGTCGAACTGGGGCACAGGGTCCTGAGGCAGGCCCGGAACCGGGGGCAGGTTACCCTGAGCCTTTCGACCTTCATCCCCAAGCCTCACACACCCTTTCAATGGCACCGACAGATCGGGATGGACGAAATTGCGGAGAGGCAGCAGTATGTGAGAAAAGCCGTCCGCAGCCGCAGCATCAGCGTCAAGCTCCACGACCGCCGGATGAGCCTGCTTGAGGGGCTCTTCTCCCGGGGGGACCAGTCCCTAGGAAATCTCATCGAAAGGGTGTTTCGTCTCGGCGGGCGGTTTGACGGCTGGAGCGATCAACTGCAGTTCGATCTCTGGGAGCAGGCCATGGAGGACCTGGACATCTCGGCGGACGCCTATCTCAGGGAGCGCACCTTCGACGAGGCCCTGCCGTGGGATTCCATAGACTGCGGCGTGAGCAGGGATTTTCTGCTCCAGGAACTCCAGAATTCCCTTTCCGGCACGTTGACGGAGGACTGCCGGAACGGGGCCTGCCGCCAATGCGGCGTCTGCGATTTCAAGGAATTCCGGATCGAAAAGGCGCACACCGAACAGCAGAAGCCTTGTGAAGCCGCTACCGGCCGGCCCGGCCAGGAACGGGAGCCGCATGTTCCGGCCTCATGCCTCCGGATGATTTTCCGGAAACTGGGAAGGGCCAGGCTGCTGTCCCACCTGGAAATCACGGAAGCCCTGATCCGGGCCATCAAAAAAACGGGTTCGACCTTTGTCTTTACCGAAGGCTTCCATCCTCATCCGAAGATTTCTTTTGCCTTTGCCACGGCCGTCGGCATGGAAAGCGAAGGGGAGTATGCCGATATTCATCTTCGGAACCTCTCTTCAGGGCCGGGGGACCTTGCCGCAGCGATCAATTCCGGTCTTCCCGAAGGGCTGGAAGTGGTGGAAATGACGGAAATCCTTCCGGGGACCCCGTCCCTTTCAGACACCATTCGCGGGTTCGTCTACGAAATCACCGTGCCGGAACGCCTGGCGGCTGACGTTCCATGGCCCCGGGTGGAGCAGAAAGCGGCTGAATTCCGGGAGGCATCCTCCTTTTCGATCCTTCGAGAAAAAAAGGGCCGGAAGATCGTCCGTGACATCCGTCCCCTGGTGGAGGCTCTTGAACTTTCAAAAGAATGCGGAACGCTGAGACTCCGGCTGCTCTTCGGATCGGAGGGGGGGGTCAAGCCGGGCGAAATTCTCACCGAGGTGCTCGAATTCGAGCGAGACATCGTACCGCTGATGGAGCTCCGAAAGCTGGAAACCTTGTTTTCCCCGTAATGGGATGGAAATCATCCGGCGTTTCCGGAAATTTTCACTGGCCCCTCAACAAAAGGATTGACAAATACGGCAATATTTTTATAATCATCAATTCAAATTTTAACTGATAAGAAGGATGACATGGATATGTATGCAGTTATCAGGACAGGCGGGAAACAACACAGGGTTTCAGAAGGAGAATTGCTGACCGTTGAAAAGCTCGATGGCGGCAAAGGAGATAGCGTGGTCTTCGACTGTGTGCTGATGGTAGCAAGGGAAGGAGAGGTCCGGGTGGGAACGCCTGTTGTGGAAGGCGCGAAAGTTGTCGGTGAAATCGTCTCCCAGACCAAAGGTCCGAAGATTTATGTTTTCAAGAGGAAAAGGCGAAAGGGCTTCCATAAGAAAACGGGGCATCGCCAGCAACTGACACAGATGAGAATCAAGGAAATTTCGGTTTAAGCGGAGGGCGTCATGGCACACAAGAAAGGACAGGGAAGTTCCCGGAACGGCAGAGACAGCAATTCCCAGAGGCGCGGGGTCAAGGTGTACGGCGGCCAGAGCATTCATGCAGGGTCCATCATCATTCGTCAGCTGGGGACCAAAATTCATCCCGGCAACAACGTCGGCATGGGCAAGGATTACACCCTCTATTCTCTGATCGATGGCGTGGTGAAATTTGAACGGTACGACAAGAAAAGAAAGAAAGTCAGTGTTTACGAAGCAGCCTGAAAGCCCGTTGTTGTGCTGGAGGGTCCCGAGCGTTTCCGGAATCCGGAATGCAGGTTGCCGTAAAGGTTTGAGATAGTCTGTCAGCAGGAATAGATAACGGGCTGGTTGCCGCGCAAAGAAGATGAAGGCACTGTTTCAGTGCCTTTTTATTTTCGGGGGCTGCCTCGGCAGCCGGAAGCCGTTCGCATCGCTCCAGGGCACGTTCAGGCAGAAAAGCCAGAATTCCTCATGAAATTCATTGATGAAGCAAAGATCTACGTAAGGGCCGGAGACGGAGGCAGGGGCTGCATCAGCTTCCGCAGAGAGAAGTACGTTCCCTTCGGTGGCCCAAACGGCGGCGACGGCGGAAAGGGAGGCGACGTGGTTCTGCTGGCCTCCGCAAGCCACAATACCCTGCTGAGCCTGAAATACAACCAGCACCACGTGGCCAAAAGCGGAGGCCATGGCGAAGGAAGCAACCGGACGGGTCGGAGCGCTCCCGATCTCATCGTTCCCGTTCCGGTCGGCACACTGGTGATGGATGTCGAATCCGGAGAGGTGCTGGCCGATCTCGTCCAGGAGGGCCAGAGGTATGTCGTCGCTCACGGAGGCATCGGCGGACGCGGTAATGCCCGGTTCGCCACCGCGACCAATCGGGCCCCCCGGTTTGCCCAGCCTGGAATCCCCGGCGAAGAGTGTTGGATCCAACTGGAGCTCAAGCTGCTTGCCGATGTGGGAATCATCGGGTTGCCCAATGTCGGGAAATCCACCTTCATCTCCAGAGTATCCGCAGCCCGCCCGAAAATCGCCGATTATCCTTTTACCACACTGACACCTCATCTCGGCGTCGTCCGCTTCGGCGACGATTTTCAAACCTTCGTCCTGGCAGATATCCCCGGTCTTATCGAGGGGGCGCACGAGGGAGTTGGCATGGGAATCCAGTTCCTCCGCCATATCGAGAGAACGTCCCTGCTGCTTCACATCCTTGACATTTCACGGGAGGAATCCGACGGCGGCTGGCGCGATTTTGAAGTCATCAATTCCGAGTTGGCCTCCTACAGCGCCAGCCTGATCCTGAAACCCCAGATTGTAGCCATCAACAAGACGGATCTGCCGGCCACCCAACAGAAACTGGACGATACCCTTATGATCTTTGCGGAACATGGCATCGCTGTTTATCCTTTCTCCGCCGCGACCGGCGACGGCATCCCCGCCCTGCTGAACAAGATCGGAGAAGCTCTTGGAAATATTAGAAAACAGGCAGAAGAACATGAATGAGAACAGGGAAGATGTGCTGAAAAATGTAAAAAGAGTCCTGATCAAAATAGGCAGCGCCGTACTCACAGGGGCTGACGGCCTGGACCTGGAGATCATCCAGCATCTTGTGGATCAGATTGCCGCCCTGACCCGGAAGGGTTTTCAGGTCGTCCTGGTCACATCGGGAGCCATTGCCTCCGGAAAACATCGCCTCGGCATAACCGCGGCGTTGAGGAGCATCCCCCAGAAGCAGGCGGCGGCCGCCATCGGGCAGGGCCGATTGATGCGTGTTTACTCCAACGACTTCGGGAAGCACGGCCTTTATGTCGCGCAGATCCTCCTCACCATGAGCGATCTGACCGATCGCCGGCGCTTCCTCAACGTGCGCAACACACTTTCCACGCTGATGGAATGGGGCGTCATCGCCATCATCAATGAAAACGACACGGTGGCCATCGACGAGATCAAGTTCGGCGACAACGACAACCTTGCCGCCATGATCGCCAACATCATCGAAGCCCAGATGCTGATCAATTTGACCAGCACGCCCGGGCTCTATGACCGCAATCCGGCTGAATTCAAGGACGCCCGCCTCATTCCCCTTGTCCGGGAAATCACTGAGGACATCGAGACGGCCGCCTCAGAGGAGGGAACCTCCGTCGGAACGGGAGGGATGAAAAGCAAGGTCATGGCAGCCAAAAAGGTGACAGCCTTCGGGATCCCCTGCATCATTGCCCCGGGCAAAGAGAAGGACGTCCTGTCGCGGATCTTTGAGGGAGACGAAGTGGGCACCCTCTTTCTGCCAATGAAAGAGCACCTCAACAGCAGGAAATACTGGATCGCCTTCACCCTGAGATCCCGGGGCATCCTGAGCATCGACAACGGTGCACGCATTGCGATCCTGGAAGAGGGGAAAAGCCTGCTCCCTTCAGGAATCGTCAGTGTGGAAGGAGACTTTGTCGTGGGAGATCCGGTCACCTGTGTCGACAGGGACGGTATTCCCCTGGCGAAGGGCCTGGTCAATTACAACGCCGGCGATATCCGGAAGATCATGGGACTCAGAACGTCAAGAATCGAACAGGTCCTCGGACACAAGGACTACGACGAAGTCATTCACCGTGACAACCTGGCAGTGACGCGGCGGAGCCGCAAATAGGAAAAAGGGCCCGGCGCAGGCAACGCTAGGAGTCTGCCCTGCTGGGCCTTTCCTCCCGCAAGATTGCCCCCCCTTCATGATGCCGATTCAGCCGGGAGGACCGGCTTTTTTGATGGCTAAAAGGCCGCCCAGGTTTCCAAAGCCTCAAGAAACACTCCCTGCCCCGACACATCCAGGAGCAATCCCCGCTGCCTCCGCTGCGGCAGGACATGGAATCTGGGCCAGGTCCCCCTTCCCCTTCATCAATCCCCAACACCCGCTGGAAAGAAATCGGCCTCCTCCGAAGCCGTCGCCGTCTCTGATCAGGGTTCAATTTATGCATCTTATGCGCACACCATAGCATGGTGCGCTTCAGGGACCTTTAGAAATTGACGATAAAAAACGGAGGCTTGTATGAACAAAACGGTATCTCTGCGGGTTTTGTTTGCGGTTTTTCTAATGCTTTCTTTTACATGGACCGTCAATGCTTCAGATGAAGCTTCCGGCAGCCTGCGAAAGTGCAAAGGTGAGGTGATCATCGAACGGAACGGGACCGTTGTAACGGCCCTGGAAGGCGCTCCCGTCTACTCCAGGGATACCGTCCGGACAGGGGCGGATAGTTCCGTGGGCATCATTTTCAAGGATCATTCACGAATAAGCCTTGGGCCGAATTCCCGCCTGGAACTGAAGGAGTTTGTCTTCAAGCCGGCCCTCAGACAATTTTCCATGGTCAACCGACTGGCCAAAGGCGTCGCCTCCTTTGTCTCCGGAAAAATGACCAAGCTCTCCCCGGAGGCTGTCGTCCTTGAGACTCCCCAGTCTGTTATCGGCGTCCGCGGCACCACATACAACATTAAAGTCGATTAAGACCAGGATCCCCCATTACCGTTTTTCGCCATGAACACAGCATGCAGGAAAATCAGGGGATCTCTTTTCGTTCTCCTGGCCTTGACGTTTCTATCCGGCTGCGCAACTCCACGGGAGACCATTGTCCTGCTTCAGGATGCCGATGGCGGGGTTGGTTCAATAACTGTTGCCGCAAAAGGCGGAACCAGGACACTGAACATTCCAAATGCCGCGCTGGAAGTCACCGGATCCGGGGAGCGCCTGCCGGACCCGAAAGGAATGGACCCGGGCCAAATTGATCTGCTTTTCGGCAGTTCCATGAAGGCCCTTCCCTCAGAGCCGATGACGTTTGTGTTCTATTTTCTGCATGACACAACAGAGCTGACGGCCAGGTCAAAGAGCCAAATCCCCGGACTCCTGTCCGTCATCCGCGATAGGGATGCCAAGAGGATGTTCTATGAAATAAGCATTATCGGCCACACGGATGCCACCGGGGACGACGAGACCAATATGAGACTGTCCTACGCCCGCGCCGAGATGGTCCGGGATGTGCTCCTCTCCCACGGCATTCGCTCCGAATCGATGGAGCTCAGGTACCACGGGGCGTGGGACCCCGCCGTTCAAACAGGGAAAAATATAAGAGAACCGCTTAACCGCAGAGTTGAAGTTGTTGTAAAATAGCCCGTCATCATGCGCGCACTGCAACGATTATCCGCCCGCCTCCACGGGATCTGGAAGATCAGGAAGGACACCCTGATTATTTTCTGCGGGATTCTTTTGACCTGCGCCGTCGCTTCTCTCTATGTTTTCCAGCCCCTTGTGCTGTCTTCCATCGAACTTAAGCTCTATGACACCCTGCTCAAACTGCGCTCCGCAGGAAATCCTTCAGGCCACATCGTTATTGTCGATATCGATGAAAAAAGCCTCGCCCAGTATGGTCAATGGCCCTGGCCGCGATACAGGATCTCCCAGCTGCTGGAAAAACTGCGCGAAATGGGCGCAGCAAGTGTCGGCGTCGATATCCTGTTTACAGAACCGGACCGAAGCTCTCTGCAGAATATCCAGAGGGAGATTCGATCAGACTTCCACTGCGCCATCAGCCTCTCTGGGATACCCCCTCACTATCTCGACAATGATGCGCTGCTTGCGGGAACCCTGAAAGAAGGTCCTTTTGTTCTGGGGTACCAGTTTGTATTCGGGGACCGCATCGAAAAAAGAACCCGTCTTCATCCGGTTGATCTGCTGTTCAAGAGGGAGCAAGGGGTGTCTGATTCCGAAAACGGCCTTTTCAAGCCGTCCTCTGTCGACGGTCTGTTCCAGCCGCTTTCCGAGGCGACACCGGCTTCGGGCTTTATCAACATAAAGCCCGATCACGACGGAATTATTCGCAGAGTCCCCCTCATCATGGAATATGAAGGCCGATTCTATCCACAGCTCTCCCTAGCGGTGCTTCTGTCTGTCGCCGGGATGGACCAGCTCGTTTTGAGCGTTGGTCAGGCAGGGGCGGAAAGCCTCTCGCTGGGAGGCCTCGAGATCCCCCTGGAAGACAAGGGATCGTTCCTGATCCCCTTTCGCGGCCCACGGGGTACATACCGCCACCTGTCGGCTGCAGACATTCTCAACGGCACCATCGGAAACAGGGAGATTGATGGGCGCATCGTGTTTGTCGGAGCGACAGCCCCCGGCTTGTTTGATATCCGTGCGACGCCGACCGACCCTTCCATGGCCGGTGTGGAGGTGCATGCCAACATCATCGACTCCATCCTACAGGGCGACTTCCTTCTGCGGCCGAAGGCTGCTGTCTTTTATGAGTTTATCGCCCTCCTTTTTTTCGGACTGCTTTCAGCTCTTCTCTTTGCCCACTGCAAGGCTGTTGTCAATCTGACGTTTCTGCTGCTCTCCGCGCTGACGGCGGTCTTCCTTCCCGTCTACCTCTTCCGGAAGGGGATCTATATCTCCCCCCTCTACCCCGCACTGGCCTATGCTTCAAACTTTTCCCTGTTATCCTTTCTGGACTTCTGGCACGGAGAGCGGCTCCTGAAGGAAAAGGCCCGGCTGCAGCTGGCAACGCAGGATGCCATGCTTGAGACGATTGCCAATATCACCGAAACGCGGGACTCGGAAACAGGCGGCCACATCAGAAGAACACGCAGCTATGTGAAGGCTCTGGCTGAGCACATCCGGAATAAGCATGCCTATTCAGAAACGGTGAATGACGCCTATATCGAACAACTCTTCCAGTCGGCGCCGCTCCATGACCTCGGTAAGGTCGGAGTGCCGGACCACATCCTGCTCAAACCCGATAAGCTTACGGCCGAAGAAACAGAGGAGATCAAAAAGCATACCGTATACGGCAAACGCGTCATCGACGACGCGCAGGCCAAACTCGGAGACAGTTCCTTCCTGAATCTGGCGGGTGAAATGGCTTTATACCACCATGAATACTGGGACGGCAGGGGATACCCGACCGGGCTCAAAGGCGAGGAGATCCCCCTGTCAGGCAGAATCATGGCGATAGCGGATGTATACGACGCCCTCATATCGGACCGTCCGTACAAAAAGGGATTTCCTCACGAAAAGGCCGTTGAGATCATTCTGGCCGGGCGGGGCTCGCAATTCGACCCCGGGCTCACTGACGCTTTCGGAGAGATCCACGGAACATTCAAATCCATAGCAGAACAGTTTGCCGATGCCGGCATTCATGAATCACTCCGATCGAAAACCCCGAGAGAATAAATCCAGCTTCTTATGCCGTTTCGCTTGCGGCGTTCCCTTCTTTTTATGGATACTTATTATCCAGGCTGTGCATTTCGTACCCAGTCCAACGCCCACGAAAAAGCCGTACCACCGACTCGGAATCGCCACAAGGCGTTGATATTGTGAATCCATGGGCCATTCAGAAAGATTGGCACATCCTTTGATTTATACCTGTTGTACACTTCAAAAAAACGTTCAAAAAACACATCACGCTCAGAAAAGGGACAAGCCATGAAAAAATTTCTACGGATCGGATTAGCCGCTGTGTTGTTTCTGCTCACCCAGGGTTGCTATGTCGGTTTCGAACAGCCTCCAACGGATTACTACGGAGAGCCCTCAAGTTATGAACCGCCTCCCATTGCATTATCGGCCCCTCCGGATGTCATCGTGATGCCTTACACAAATGATGTCTACGCGGTTCCGGACATTGATGTAGACCTGTTTTTCTGGAACGGATGGTGGTGGCGCCCATGGAATGGCCGCTGGTATCGGTCGGAAAACTACAAACAGGGCTGGAGACCCTACAACTCCGTACCTGGTTTCTATTCCGGAGTGGATCCGGGCTGGCGGAAAAATTATCGAGACCGCAACTGGCAGGGGTATCGATGGAACTGTGAGAGGATTCCAAGCGCACGCCTCCAGCATAACTGGAGAACCTGGCAGGGCAATAAATACTGGGAGAAGGAAAAGAGCTGGGGGCTAGAGCGTCACCATCCTCAACCGAAAGAACAGAGGGGGCAGCAAAGTGTTCCCTGGCAGCCCCGTGACCCGGGGAAGCTGCCTGACGTTGAGAAGTGCAAGCCTGAAAAGGCTGAAAGGTTCATTCCTCCCGCTGTCCAGCGGACCGAGCCGCCCCCCAGGGACAAAGTCCAGAAGCCGGCTTCCCATAAAGGATTCCAGCAGCAAGGCGCGGAGCAGCCAGGAAAGCATCTTCAAGGAACAGTGAAAAATCCTAAGCGGTACGAACCCGCCGGGCAAAAGAACACCCAACCGCCAAGGCAGCAGGTACAGAAACAGGCGCAGAAAAAGGTAAAGGGGCCGTCACTAAGACAGGGAGAAGACGCACGGCCATCGGGTCAACCATCTCCAGGGGCCTCGTCATGGCGCGCTGCGTCAACACCGGGGGAGGCACCGCAACGATCGGAGGGTGGGCCCGACAGGCGGCCCGCCAATGCAGGCAGATGAAGGGTACAGGATCCAGCGAAACCATTTTCTTCCGGCCGGCCATCCCGTCAGGCCCTGGCCGGCTCTTTTAACGAAAGCGGTTCATTCCTTCAAAGCGGCGGGAGAAAAACGGCAGGCCTGCCGTTCTGTCAATGGAAGCGATCCGATTTTGCACTTGAAAAGAAACGTGTAATCCCTTATGGGATGACCATGAAGAAGATTGATTTTCATACCCATATTTATCCGGATCATGCGGCGGCCAGGACGGTTGCCGCAATCCGTTCGCGGGCAGGTGTTGACGCCTACACCGACGGGACGCTGGCGGGATTGAAAAAATCGATGAAGGCCGCCGGGATCGACCTTTCCGTTGTGTCGGCTGTGGCCACAAAACCGGAACAGGTCCCTTCGATTCAAAGCTGGCTGACGGCCATCCGGCAGCCGGGGATTGAAGCCCTGGCCACGGTGCACCCAGCCGCCCCCCCCGATTCAGAACAGCTGGAAATGCTGATGAACGAGGGGTTCCGGGGGTTCAAACTTCATCCGGATTATCAGGATTTTTTCGTCGACGATCCCCGGGTGTATCCTCTTTATGAAGCGGCTGCGGCAAAAGGAATGTTTGTTCTTTTCCACGCAGGGGTGGATCGAGGGCTGCCCCATCCGGTTCATGCGACACCGAAGCGGCTGGCCGCGGTCCATTCGGACATTCCCGAACTCTGCATGGTTGTGGCGCATCTCGGCGGGGAAGGGGCTTACGAAGAGGCGGAAACCCATCTGTTGGGCCGGAATCTCTACATGGATACGGCCTTCGTACTGCGCAAGACCCCCATGCCGCTCCTGGAGCGCATTCTCAAGGGGCATCCGCCGGACCGGCTGCTGTTTGCATCGGACAGCCCCTGGACGGATCAGGGAGAGGAGCTTCAATTTTTACTTCAGCTTCCCTTCCTCACAGAGACGGATAAGGAAAAAATCTGTTTTTCCAATGCGGCCCATCTGCTGGGATTGGGAAGAGGCGGAAACTTCTGAACAATGGCCCGGCGGGGGCACCCCGACGAGGGTCCAGCAGCCCCTCTGCCGATGCCGTAACCCCAAGAATCTTTTCCGGCACTACTCTGGAATCCAGTGCCCTTCACTGAAAAAGCGGATATTCCAAGCGCCTCCCGAAATCCATTGGGCGCCGCAGATCTGGCATCTGATTTCGTTGATGCGGTCGCTATCCGTTATGATTCTCTGAGGGGGACGGAAATGTTCAAAAAGGTCGGGATTGACATCCTGGTCTTCATAATAATCCCTGGATAGTTCGCATATTTCATGGCCGTTGGTACAGGTGATGATCTGTCCTTTGCCTGCGATCTTCCTCGTGTCCGGCAGTTCGTCTTCTTCCCCGGAAAGATTCTGATATTCGGGAATCGCTTCCGCAGCCAGAGACCAGGCTACCGGTTCTGCAATGGAGTTCTCTCCCTCCAGCGGTTCATAGGGAAGGAAGGTTGTCTCTACAAGCGGCGGCGTGTCCAGTCGGGCCTCGAGTTGACCATTGACAAAGGCGATCTTGATGCGCAGATCATACCAGACGTCCTCTTCGCACTGCTCTTGAAGAAACCGGGTAAAGGACTGGGTGAAAATTCCTAATTCGTTAATAAGCATAAGGGATCCTGAAATTATAATGTTTTGATATTCCTGCACGGACAAAAGACATTCAAGCCGGAGAGCTGAATATCAGTTCCTGGAGCAAAAAGCAATGGTTCTTCAGACGTTAAACCGCCGACAGGATTCCGTTCCGCAATGCCTGTCATGGCCATGGAGGGCAGGACGGAACAGAGGGGAGCCCACAGGCAACACACAGGCATCTCTTTGTTTTGAATCATCCTTTAAATGACTTTTGCTTTTTCTTTAGGTATAATGTTTCAAAATGCTCCCGGTTTTAGTGTTTATGTTACATTTCCACGCGCGGAAAGCAGGATCTTTTCATGGTGAATTGCTCAGCGGGAAGTTCGAGGGATGTTAACCACAAGAAAAATGTTTGCGAAGGGAGAAGAGCCGTATGAATGCATTGTCCAAAGAAGAATTGAAAACATTGATGCAGAGGCGGAATGATTGGTGCGTATCCATGTTTATGCCGACCTACAGGTCCGGTGTGGAGAGCCAGCAGAATTCAATTCGTTTGCGCAATATCGTTCGCCGTGCGGAAGAAACACTGACAAATTCGGGGTTGCGGACGCTGGAGGTCAAGGAACTTCTCGAACCGGTTCAGGAACTGGTCAACAATGTCTTGTTCTGGCGAAATCAGAGTGATGGTCTGGCCATCTTTCTTTCCAAGGATGAATTCCATTATTTCTGCCTGCCCGTTTCTTTTGACGAAATTCTTGTCATCACGGACCGGTTTCATCTGAAGCCGCTCATGCCGCTTTTGCACGGGGACGAACGATTTTATGTTCTCGCTTTAAGCCAGAATGAAATCACCCTCTTTGAAGGGACGTCCCAGGCCGTTAAAGAGGTGAACGTCGAAACGATGCCGAAGAGCCTTGCCGAAGCCCTGCAGACGGACAATCCCGAACGACAGGTCAAATTCCGGTCGGGAAAGGGAGTCGGGCAAGGGGGAATGATGTCCGGCCATGGCGCCGACATCGAAGATGTGAAAAGCAACCTGTTACAGTACTTCCAGCGCGTCGACAAGGGGCTTCATGACCTCCTCAAAGAGAACAATGTCCCCCTGGTTCTCGCCGGGGTGGAATATCAGTTCCCCATTTACCGGGAAGCCAACAGCTATCCCTTCCTCATGGAAGGGGGCATTTCCGGCAACCCCAAGGGGTTAAGCCCGGAGCAGCTGCACCGTGATGCGTACGACATTGTCACCCCCCATTTTCAGAAAGCTGTGAACGAGGCCCTCTCGCAGTACAACCAATCCATGGGAACGGGCCTGACATCGGATAATGTCCAGGAAATCATCCCTGCAGCCTATCATGGGCGGGTGGGGATCCTGTTTGTTGTCCAGGGATATGAATACTGGGGGACTTACAATCCCGCAAATGACACGATTTCCCTGGATGAAAAGCAGGAGCCTGGAAATGAGGATCTTGCGGATTTTGCCGCCATCCAGACATTTTTGAACGGTGGCATGGTCTTTGTTGTGGAGCCGGGCCTTCTGCCCGCCGGGGCGCGCATGGCCGCCGTGTTCCGCTATTAGGAGAGCCACTCGGATTCCCCGTGGAGGATGGGCTTCTTCTGCGGGGAATTTTCCTTCCAGGCCGGGTTGACAGCCGAGATCAGTACAGTGGCCCTATAGCTCCTCCGGCATCGGGGCCTCTTCCACCCTTCCCTCCTCCACTCTTCCCCGGTAAAGATACCGTTCCAGGAATCGGTGATAGGGGGTCCATCCCGTTTCTTCGTCCCGGAAGTCGTTCAGATATTCCTGGAAGGCGTTGACCTTGGCATCCAGGTCGTCCACGTAATGGACCATCAGGGCCTCCAGGGTTTTCGGGCGCTTGGGGGAGCCGTATTCCAGTATGCCATGGTGACTCAGAATGAGGTGACGGAGTTCCATGGCCAGGGAATCGGGAAAATCGGGGATCCCGGCAATCTTCTGGTCGATCATCTCCACGCCGATGATGATGTGCCCGATAAGCCGCCCTTCAGCGCTGTACTCAACCAGGCGGTCATAGGAAAATTCCTTGATCTTGCCGATGTCGTGGAGGATGCCTCCAGCCAGCACAAGATCCCTGTTCACGCCCGGATAGTGGGAGGCGACCTGGTCCAGCAGCCGGGTTACGGAAAGGGTGTGCTCCAGCAGCCCCCCCAGGTAAATATGATGGAATCCTTTGGCCGCCGGAGCCCGCTTGAAACGCTCGGCGGTTTCCCGGTCATCGAAAAAGGCTTTGAGCAGCTTCTTCAGCGGCGGGTTTTCGATCCGGTTAACATAGGTTTGCAGCTCGCCGAACATCGCTTTGACGTTCCCCCGGGTGGTGGGCAGGTAATCATTGAGAAGAATATCGGAATCATCAAGGGCCGTCAGGGAGTGGATTGAAAGCTGAAGGGAGTTTTTGAAACTCACCGCCCTTGCGTTGACCTGGATGACATCCCCCTTCCGGAATTGCTTGTCCATTTCCTGTGCGTTGTCCCATATTTTGCCATCGACCTGCCCCGTCTTGTCTTTAAGGCGAAGGTTGAGGTAGGGAGAACCCTTCTGGGAAAAGGCCATGTTCTTCTCCGCCACGAGGAAAGAGTCCATCACCTTTTCACCCGGCTGTATATCCTTGATGTATACGGTTTTAACTTTCAATAGGTCCCCCATTACACTTTTCATTGGAAATTTAAAAGGCGGCATGATCGGATCGCAGAAATTGAATTCAATAAAGTTTTTAACGATTATTTTTCCCGGAGGAGCCGATGCTCCCCGGCACGGATCGTCAGTCTCGTCAGATCGAAATATTCCATCAGGGGAATGATGAATTTCCGGGACAATCCTGTCAGCTCCCGGAAGCTGGCGGGCGTCGCCTTTCCCTCCTTCAGGAGAAGCTTTTTGTAATTCTCCCGGAGTTTATTGAGGCTCTCCTGATGAAAATAGAGGTCTTCACTGATCTTGACCAGGACGCCGTCGCGGAGCATGACGTCCATGACCTTGCGCGCCGAGTCCTTTTTGGCGGCGAACTGCTCCATCACTTCCCGCATCGTGGGCGGAGTCAAGCCCGCCTTCAGATAAAGGCGATCCAGGGCCTCCCGCAGCTCCGCCAGGTCTTCCTTCAACTGAATCGTATGATCGGCAAGCCGGATAATCTCCCGGTCCAAAACGATTTTCCCCGCCTTTTCCAGGGCCTGGACGGAGGACAGGTACAGCCGAACCGGAACATGGCGTCCCAGAACGGATCGCAGCTCTTCCTTGAGGGAACCTTCCTTGAGAGGATATTTTTTATGGTAAGCGCTTAATTCCTGGAGAATTTTATTCTGAAGCTGCGAATGGAAAGAAGCGGAAACAACCGTGAGATTATCCTTGTCCAGCAGAACGAGCGCATGCCGGGAAAGAAGGTGATCCAGGATTTTCCTCAGCCTCGTTGCCGGAATCCCCGTGCGCATGACCAGCGGGGCAAGAGCAACGCCTTCCGCACCGGACCGCTCGATGATGGCGCTGGTTTTCTCCTCGTCACTGCCGTGATGAAGCTGTTCGAAGGACTCCAGGACAGCCGGGTCATTCCGCTTATGTTTCCGCGGCAGGGGATCCACGATCAGCCCGCCGCCAAGCGTGGTGATGGGGGAATAGCTGCGGATGACGAAGTGGTCTCCGGCCATGGTTACCACCGGTTCCGATGTAAAGAACTGGGCGTAGGCCTTTTCACCCGGCTGGAGCTCTTCCTGGTCCATCAGAAGGATCCGGGCCATGGTTTCGCTGGTCCCGGTATGAAGCCGCACCAGGGAGCGGTGCGTCAGTTTTTTCTTGTCGGGTGGAAGGTATTCCATGAAGGTGTCAACGCGCACGGTAGGCCTCATGGTGTCCGGATGGACCAGCACCTGCCCTCTCAGGATTTCCGCCTTCTCCAGCCCCTGCAGATTGACCGCTGTCCTCTGGCCGGCTTCCGCGGTAGCCACTGCGGCATTGTGAACCTGAAGCCCCCGCACTTTCGCCGTTACGGTTCCCGGAAGCATCTGCACGGTGTCCGCCACACGGACCTGGCCGGAACGCAACGTCCCGGTGACAACGGTCCCGAATCCGCGGATGGTGAAGACCCGGTCCACAGGAAGGCGGAAAACCCCGGTATCGGGCTCCTCTTCAATTCCGGCGGCCACCGTTTCCAGGGCGGCGAGAAGCTCGGGCAACCCTTCGCCCGTCTGCGCGGAAACGGGGATGACGGGCGCGCCTTCGAGAAACGATCCTTTCAGGAAATCGGCCAGGTCTTCCTGAATGAGGTCCAGCCAGTCCCGATCCACAAGATCGATCTTGGACAGCGCCACGAGCCCCTTGCGGATATTGAGGAGGGAACAGATCTGCAGATGCTCGCGGGTTTGCGGCATGACGCCCTCATCCGCGGCAATGACCATCAGGACCATGTCGATGCCCGCAGCCCCGGCCACCATGTTTTTTACAAACCGTTCATGGCCCGGAACATCCACAACGCCGCAGATCCGGCCGCTGCCAAGACGCAGGGAGGCAAAGCCCAGTTCGATGGTGATGCCCCGCTCCTTCTCCTCCTTGAGCCTGTCCGTATCCACGCCGGTCAGCGCCCTGATAAGCGCCGTCTTGCCGTGATCAACGTGCCCTGCCGTGCCCAGAACAATGTGCTTCATGGAATGTTACTACCTTATACCCGCTTTTCGATGAAGGAAGTTCCCTGTTGAAAAAAAAAAGACTGTCTGGAGAGTTTCTCCGGGAAAATTCTTCTTAACAAAGTCCCTTCATTTTCACAACGTATAAAAGCATCCCATCTCCTCCCGGAATTTTCAGGCGGGTCCGCTCCCTGAATTTCCTTCCCGGCCCGGAAGGGAAATCTTCCGGTCTCCGCAAAGGTCTTCCTTTCCCTTTCTGTTCTTCCTTGCTATAAAAACCGTTCTTCGCTATGACATGAAAACAGCATTCACCATTGAGGAGATTCCATACCCGTTGACGGACATCAAAAGAACAAGACTATTTTATCATCTCAAAAAATGGATCGAGAAGGCGGTCATGGATTACCGCATGATCGAAGAGGGGGACAGGGTTCTTGTCGGGGTTTCCGGCGGGGCGGACAGCCTGGCCCTGCTGGATCTGCTTAATTCCCCCATGGTTTTCGTCCCCGAATTCCACCTTGTCGCCGTTCACATTGACCTTGGATTTGAGGAGGACTCGGCGGGTTATGACCGGCTGGATCGCTTTTTGAAGGAGGGAGGATATGACTGCGTCCTGGAGAGGACGGAGATCGGACCCCTGTCGCACAGCGCTTACAACAAAAAGAATCCCTGTTTTCTCTGTTCGAGGCTGCGAAGGAAACGGCTTTTCGAGATCGCCCAGGAGAAGGGCTGCAACAGAATCGCCCTGGCACATCACCAGGATGACATCATTGAAACGCTGCTGATCAACATGTTCTATGGCCGGGAAATCAGCACCATGATGCCTGATCAGCCGATTTTCGGCGGAACGAAGCACATCATCCGGCCCCTTGCCTATATCCGGGAGGAGCTGGTCAAGAAGTACAGCCGTGAACGGGAATTTCCGATTCTAGAATCGGCATGCCCAACAGGCCCCGTCTCCCGCAGACGCTACATTAAAGACCTGCTGAACCAGTTGGAGCGGGACAACAAGGACATCCGCGCCAATATTTTCAAGGCGATGGGCCACGTCAAGATGGATTATCTGCCCGGCCTGCCCGCCTCGCGGCGGCCGGTTTCAGACAGAATGGAAATGGTCGTGAACGACTGCGGCCTGGACCGGTAAAAAAATCGCTCATCCGTCGTCGTTAACGGCCATACAGAAAAAGCGGCGAAAAGGACGGACAAAAACCCGAAGGTAAAATCGAAGTGGCAAAGAAGGAAACGTCGGAAAAAATCATCTGCACAAACAAAACCGCCAGGCTCAATTATTTTATCGACGATACCTATGAGGCCGGAATTGTGCTGGTGGGAACGGAAGTGAAAGCCCTGCGGGACGGCAAGGGCAATTTGAAAGACAGCTACGTGGCGGTAAAAAATGAAGAGATCTTTCTTTACGGAATGCACATCGGCCTCTATTCCCATGGCAATCGCCTGAATCACGAACCGGAACGGGTCCGCAAGCTGCTCATGCACAAACGGGAAATCAAGCGGCTTTACGGGAAATCGCGGGAAAAGGGATTTACCCTGATTCCCTTGAAGGTATATTTCAAAGACGGCCGGATCAAGGTGGAAATCGGGGTGGGCCGCGGCAAGAAGCTCTACGACAAAAGAGAGGATCTCAAGCTGAAGGAGGACCGCCGGGCCATGGAGCGCGGCTTGCGAAGCCGCAGCCGGGAAGGATGAGAGTGAAAATTTGGTTCATCCTATCGGTTGACAGAGAGCCCTTGACTTATGATATCGCCGGTATTATTATAACGGAAAGTAAAGATTCCTTGCGGATCATCTGTTCTTTGAGAGAAAAATAGGGGGCGTCACGGTTTCGACGGGGATAGTTGAAGCTGTAGCAGCGTATCGAGGTTCCTACAGGCCTCGTTAAACAGGTAGGAAAACAATACTCGCAAACGACTACGAGTACGCTTTAGCCGCTTAGTCGGCTAACGTTCTTTCTGGTTCCGCCTGCCGGATCAGAGAGGGCGTCATTTCAGGCAGGATAGTCCTTACCTTCTCCTGCGGGGAAAAGGGCGAAATTCAACACGGGATAGCAGCCTGTCAAGCCTGCCTTTGGGCGTTACGGGATGCGAAAGACAAATCAAAGGATACATACGTAGAAACTGCAGTGGAATGTTTTCGGACGCGGGTTCGACTCCCGCCGCCTCCACCAAGATTTCAATAACTTAGATCGATTTCCCCATTGTCATTTGCTTGTCATTGTAAGGCTTGTCAATGGGGATTATTTTTGCGCTCTGTTGGTACACGGACCGCAGATCATCATCAGAATCCTTACCCATATACCTCTCAAAAGCCTTGTTTGTCTCGCTCATTGCCGCCCTCTTTATTTCTTCGGGGGAACGATAAGCCCTCAATGCCCTTACTGATGAGTGGCGGGTTCCACCATATAGGTCAACGCCATCAATTTTAAGATTTTCACAGGCACGTTTCCACCATTTATAAAAGTATTTATTCCCAAAATGTTCTCCATCCTTGACTCCTTGGATACCTCCTTCGTGACGAAAGAAAGGCATGGATGGGAATGATAGCTTGAAAGATTTAATGAGTTCCACATCTTCAGGCAAGATTGGCACTGACTTAAACTTACGTTCCTTGGGGTGAGGAAAGTATAAATACCTGTTCTCAAGGTCGATCTCTCCTTCCTTCAGGCTTATCATTTCTACTGGACGGATGCTGATGTAGGTTGCCAGCCATTTTATCCCCAAATATACCTTTCTATTCGAGCATATCCGGCCCACTTCCTCAATGATTGCCTGTTGGGTCTGTTTGTCTACTGTATTCCGATATCCCAGTTCAAAGGATATCACAGGGAACTCGGGCATGGTCAAAATCTCTTGACGCCGTTTCATCCAGGTAAAGAAGGCGTGGATTGTTGACATTATGTTGTGCTTCGACTTGTTACTGAGATTCTCAAGGGATTTTACGAAATCCTCAAGGTGCCCGTAGCGAATTTCCTTTACATTTAGTTTGTTAAAATACTCTTGAGCATACCTGATGTGGCACCTTATATTTTTGTAGCTGCCTGGTCTGACTTCATCTTTCTTGTAGCCAAGCCACTTTTCAGATATATTTGAAAACCCGAGGGGGTTATCCTTCCGATAATCCCTTTCATCGAATGTAGCCTCGTCAGTCTTAAATCGTAGTCCTGTCAGGAACCGGAATGCTTCATCATAGGATTGAAAACGCTTTGTTATTTTTCCGAAAATAACTTTGAACCTTGTTGCCCTACACTTTGGATGCTGTGGACAACGCAGCGCACTACCGAAATCGTGAAATGCACTTCCACACACTGGACACTTCTCGTCAGAGTAGATACCACCCTTCATACACAGTTCACCCCCTGAATTTTGCCGGTCATTATGTTTCATCAGGGGGCTCAAATCAATGAATCCTTTCTTCGGTTTCTTTGATTTTTTGTCCAATCACGTTAATTTGTTGTTTTACTTCATCATTCGTTGTTATCCCGAGTTTGATTGCGGTCTTCTTGACTTCTTCTGAAAAATTAATGTTACGGTATCCCAAAAGACAGTCATCGAATATTCGTTGAAACGCACGTCCTATGTCCGTTATGCCATGAATTGCCGCGATCTTTATGACATGTGACCGGATACGTGCCTTGTACCATTCAGAATCAGCTTTAGGTTTCAATCGGTATTGACGATTCATTTCGATATACTTACCGAAAAGAACGCCACAGTTTTGAACTTTCCGCCAGCCTGCAATTACTTTGCGGCGTGTCTGATTTTCATTGTCGGGGTGCCTTAGAGACAGCCAATCCTTGGTAAGATATTTCCAGAGGGAAGCTATTTTTTCAGTCAGGTTTTCAAGTGTATTGATATGGAACTGTTTGAGAATTGGTCTTCTAATCTGAAATTCTATTCGCCAAATGTTTTCAATATCATCCGTTTTCCATACCGCTTTCCATCGATCTTCCGTATGCTTGATCTGAATTTCTTTTCCCTTGTCATAAATCCGTGCCTTAATATCTGCTTTGGTTCCACCAATGTAAAAAGTTTCAAGAGCATCCCCTTTTAAATATTGTGATGTTTCATTGCTCCTGCTGATCATGTGTGATTTTATGAAATCAACAGTCAGGCCATCCGGTATTCTAAAATCAGCGCATAAATCAAGGCGACTAGGTTTTATGTTGTTTACCGAGCCTCCCATTGATCGGATATCTTCTTCAATGAGATGTACAAGGTCTTTTAAATAGAATTGTTGTAATGCCTCGGATAAGCAGGAAATATAAATATTTGGTGTTTTTAATCGTGGGTTTGCAGATATTGCAATATAGACGTGATATTCAGGATATTGGAGATGATAGCGATAATTCGGCGCTTTACCGGATGGTAAAAAGAGATGATTTCTTCCATTTTGTGGTTCAATTAGAATCCCATCTGTGCCCTTAGCTCGTTCTTTTCTGTCATCGAAGATATCTTTCAGGTCTTCCCAGACATCACCCCAACTGACATAAAAACCGAGGTCAAGCGTATCAATTCCGCAGTTTAGCAACTCCCATTCTGTATGCTGTGAAATTTGCGCATGGCGTGTTACAGACTCCGCCATACAAAGAAAGTGTTTTACCGTATTGGAGTCTCCCAACCAGTCCACACCCTCAAGCGTTTCCGTGTCCGGAAGCCGCTTATCGGATGTGGACCTGACTCCGTCAAAATACCGCATAAAGAATCCTCCTGAAACATTCCAGAAGGCTTCTTGACAGTACTAGACATACTGTTATACTAAATCAGAATCACTTCTGATGCATGCTGCTCGCTAAAGCCAAGTGCTATCTGGAATGTGATTTAGAGCGTCCGATCATGTTGGAGCATGGCCGGACGTTCGTTTTTTAGATTTTCATTTTGTTTTTTTATCCTCTGTCAGATCACTAATCGTATTTTTATCTTTCCATTTTTTGCTTACATCTTTCAGCTTCTCGCCCGCATCACGCAATAATATTGCTAAGTGAAGGATTCCCACTTTCTGTGTTGATTCTAAGAAGCCCGTCATGGTTTCCACCATGTTCAAAACAAGCTTTGATCTCGGGATATCCCCTTTTTCAGCTAATCTGTCTAAACGCTCTGCGATATCATCCGGACAGTGAAATGTTATCTTTTTCCCTTTTGTCTCATCATTCATGGTGTCACCTCGCCTATTAAGATACGTACTAGATATATGCAATCTCCATAACGTACTTGGTACACTAAGGCAGGAATAAGTGATTGTCAAGAAAATTTATTATCAAATTTTCTGGCTTGATTTAGGAGGTATATTTTGGTTTAAACAAATTGAATGCATTTCCGGCAATGGAAATTGTTATGATAGCGGTGTTTTTGCGGCTCTACCACCGTCCTCACCGCCAAAAGGCAGGGAAATCGATATTTCGGAAGGTAAAGGAGTTACCCACAGCCGCACCCGCCTTGCTCCTTACGGGCTACGGGTGCGGTTATGGATAACTCCTTTACATCTTTATTCCAATATTCAATTAATCCAGACCATCATTAATGTTTCACGCTAAAGCGTAAGATTATGAGTGTTATGATATTATAATAGATTATATTTTAATTATGACAAAATTTATTAACAGTAATAACCAATTTTTTTGTAAAACACTAAAAAATAAACACAGAATTAAGGAGATTACCTTATGGCTATTTACGCAATGTGGAATAATAAAGGCGGAGTAGGTAAAAGCTATTTAACGTTTCAAATTTCAGCTGAGTACGCAAGACAAAATCCGTCAAAGAAAGTATTGGTTATTGATATGTGCCCACAAGCTAACTCATCATCAATGCTATTGGGCGGAATGCAGACAGGTGAACAAATACTAAACAATATTCACTCTCAACGTCCGCGCCGAACTATTTCTGGATATATTGAAGATAGAATTCTTAGCCCGTACGTTTCACAACAAACGGGTGCTAATTATTTAACGCAAGTATCATCACACAATACTGCAATTCCAGAAAATTTGTACCTTATTGTTGGAGACGAAAAACTTGAGATCCAGGCTTCACGTGTATCTGGAGCCACAAGACCTGGACCAAACGACGCGTGGCGTATCGTCCACATATGGATAAGTGATCTAATCGAAGATATAAAGAGATATTGGGACTATTCGGATTGCACCATATTCATTGATTGCAACCCAAGTTTTACAATCTATACGGAACTAGCTTTAACCGCTTCAGATAGGATGCTCATTCCCTTCTCTGCTGATGGATCATCGAAACGAGCCATAAAAGCCGTTTTGGCTTTAGTATATGGAATCACCCGTAATCCAGGTGAACAGCAATCGGAGTTTTACATAGAATCTGAAAGATATAGAATGGAGCGGCCCAGGCTATATATGTATATTGGCAATAGACTTACTCAAATGAATAGCGCTTCAGCTTCGGCTTTTAAGACTGTTGTGAATGAAATTGGAGCTGAAATTTGGTCTGTGTGGCAATCATCGCCGAATTTATTTTGTATTCATCCAAGTACCGCTCCTACTCCCAACAGTGAACGAACTTTCAAAAGGATGTTTCAATACGAAGTTAACGATGCAAATACTGCATCGGTAGTCTCTGGAGCACTTGGTATTCCTATTTCGTGTCTTACATCAGGGCATAAAAATGTCGCAGGAAGAAGCGTGACTGTTAACCAATCGCAATTAGATCGTCAGGTGCCAAATATAAGTAATCTTGTGAAAAATATTGATTAAGAAAAAATCTCATCTGCTTTAGTCTCGAAATGATTCTTAAGTTTGCGGCGGGTTTAACCCGCCGCTTATATCCAAGAATCAATCATTTTTAATGTACCTCCAAATATCCGCCAATAAGCTTTTGTCAGAAATCAGTCAGCTATAAAAATGATCAAATTAAATATGCAGAATAATTTACTTTATATTATTGGGATCGGGTTCGACTCCCGCCGCCTCCACCATGAGACACAAGACACACCCGTTCATTAGCCGCATCCGGTTACTGGACGGGTTTTTTCTGCGTATTATCAGCGACTTGAGTCGCTTTCAGGGCTCCGGCGCTACCACCCCGATCTCTCCCTTTTAGGGAAATCGGTCATACCCCGCTTCTCTTTCGCCTCAAAATTCTCCGCATTCTTACCCCCATTCTCCGGACCTCGTACGGTGTCCTGCAT